>JAYTRP010000400.1:0-4420 GCA_043746145.1 Hyphomicrobiales bacterium
GCGTCCATGCCCTTCAACTGGTCGAGACCGATCTCGATATAGAGCGAGCCGAGCGCCGGCATGCGGTCGCGCCAGCCCGCAACCAAAGCCAACGCGCCGTCATATTGCTTCTGCTCGCGCAGCGACTGCGCATAAGCCTGGATCAGATTGACCTTCGCTGGCGCCCCCTTGTCGGACCAATCCAACTCGGCGTGGAACCAATGCACGGCCTCCGCGAAATCCTGCGCGCCATAAGCCCGCCAGGCGAGCGCGTCCGCGCCACGAGCAGAGCGGCTTTCGTCGACCAGCTTGGCGAAACGCTGCAGGCGCTCGGGCGTTACCGAGGCGGCGGCGGGACTCGTCAGTTCTGCGGCCGCCAGATCAATCAGAATGGCGCGCATTCGCGGCCAACGATCGACCCACTGGTAAGCCAAAGTCTCCGCGCTATCCCAACGCGACAGCGCCGAGAGCGTCAGCACATAGCCCTCGACTGTTTTAGCGAGTCCCGACGGACTGTCGACGTAAGCTTCGGCGTCCCGCCCGATCAGCAGCGACGAGTTTGGATAGGCGCGTGGCGTGCGACGATAGTCTTCATGTTTCAGCGCCAATCGGGCGAGAATTGGCTTGTAGTCGTCAACCGGCGCAGAGAGCTTCTGATTGGCGTCCGCGCTCGTGCGCGGCCACCAGTCGATCGCATTCTGAAACCACTTTGCCGCCTCGTCGTTCTCGCCTCGGGCATAGCGGTACCAACCGAGCGCCTGCGCGCCGACGGCGGATTTCCCGGACACGAATGTCGCCTCGAAAGCGGCGAGGCGCGCTTCGGGAAGCGGCTCGGGCGGATTGTCGCGCGAAAGCTCCTCGACGGCGATATCGATGTAGAGCTTGTTCAGCGCGGGCGACTTCTCGGCCCAAGGCTGGACCAGCGCCTCGGCGAACGTGAGCCGGCCGATCGCGCGCTGGGTCAGCGCCCAGCCTTCGCTGAGCTTCGAGTCGGCTTTGGCGTCTTTGCCATTGCGGTCTTTGTCTTGGGCTTTGCCCCAAGCGGCTGCGTAGCGAAACCATTCGCCGCCGTACCCGCAGCCCGCCTGCGAATAGCGGCGCCAGGCGATCGCCTGCGCTCCCGTCTGCGAATGATCGGCGAGCGCCACGCTCGCGAATCGCGTGACGCGCGCCTCGTTCATCGGCACGTGCGGCCATTGCCGCGTCAGTTCCTCGATGGCGACGCTGCTGTAGAGTTCGCGCGCCTCCTTCGAGCGATCCGCGAACGTATAGGCGGCATCCTCCGCTTCGTTGAACATGCCGACCGCTCGCAGGCCTTGCGCGAGACCCGAATAGCTCTTTTCTTCGGCGCTCGGGTTTGTCGACCAGCGGATCGCGTGTTGGAACCAGACTACGGAATAGGCGCAGTTGCCCTCTTGCAGCCGACGCCAGCCAAGCGCCTGCGCTCCGGCCGAAAACTTGTCGGCGCGCACGATTGAGGCGAATCGCTCAAGCCGCGCTGGCGAAATGCGCTGCGAGAGTTCCGGATTGAACAATTGATCCGACACTGCGGCGATGTAAGCGGCGCGCAACTCGCGCGATTGTTCGCGATAAGTCCAGGCGAACTCCTCAGCCTGGATCAACCGACCCGCAGCGCGCAACGACAGGGCGTAGCCTTCGCTGATCTTTGGGTCGGGCTTCCCCGCCGGCGACCATGCGATCGCTTTCTCAAACCAGGCGATTGCGTTCGCCCAGTCCTTGCCGCGATAAAAGCGCCATCCCAGTGATTGGGCGGCCGCGGGCGAGTGCTCGGCGTCAGCGACAGCGGCGAACCGCGCCATACGCTCAGGCGTAATGGCGAGGTGTGCGCCGTCCTCGGCGACCTCCAGCGTGAATACCTGGAGATAGAGGCCACGGAACGTTTCGCCAGCGGTGCGCCAGACATAGGCGATATCTTCGGCGCGCGCGAAATCATCGGTCGATCGCAGCGCCTGGATGTATCCTTCAACCAGTTTCGCACGCGCGCTGTCGACCTTGCCCACCGGCAGAGGGCTCAGCGGATCAAAATTGCTCCAGACGATCGCGCTCTCGAACCAGATACGAGCGATCGGCCAATCGCCGCGAATGGCGCTTCCCCAGCCGAGCGCCTGCGCGCCCACGGCGGCGTGGTCCTGCTTGACCAGCGCCTCAAATTCGGACCGGCGCTCCTCCGACACTGCGGCGATCGGCTTGTCCTGCGTCAGCCACGCGATCATGCCGCTGTAATAGGCATCGCGCACCACTGTCGACGCTTCGCGCCTGGGATAGGCAAATTCTGCTAGCTCCTCCAGGCGGTCGAGTCCGCGCAGCGAGAGTGCGACTCCCTCGATCGCCTTCGGGCGACTGTCCGTTCCGCTCCATTCAATCGCCTTGTGGAACCAACCTAGCGCGCGCTCGAAATCATGAGCCTGATAGGCGACCCAACCAATCGACAAGGCGCCCTCAGGGGAATGCGCTTCCGTCATGGCGTTTTCGACCTCGGCGAACTTCTCCGACGTCATCTTTGCGCTTTGGCCCGACTCGCGCATGCCGATCAACGAGGTCTCGAGATAGAGTACGTTGAGCCGGGCCGAGCTGCTGCGCCAATGCGCCGCAACGGCGGTCGCCTCGTCGAATTTTTTCGCGCCGCGCAACGAAAATACATAGCCCTCGATGAGACCCGGATCGGTGTTTCCGCCGGACCATTCGATCGCCGAGCGGAACCATTCGGCCGCGCTGTCGAACTCGGAATTTGCGAATTGACGCCACGCCATGGCGGCGGCGGCCGGAGACGAACGCGACTCCTGGATCGCGGCGGTGTATCGCCGCAGCCGCTCCTTGGAAATCTCCGGACCGTCCTTGCGCGAGAGCTCAGCGGCGGCGATATCAACAAACAGCGCCCGCAAGCTCGGCCAGCGGTCGCGCCAGGCACTGGCGATGTCCTCGGCTTCCTCGATCCGGCCAAGCGAGCGTAGCGTCAGCGCATAGCCCTCCATCGTCGTGGCGAATCCCTCCGGCGTATTGATGTAAAGCGCGGTCGACTTTCCGATCAGGGTCGACGAATTGGAATAGGCCAGCGGGGTGCGGCGGTATTCCTCGTGGATCAATGCGAGCTTTGCGAGCACGGGCTTGTAGTCGTCAACCGGCGCGGAAAGGCGCTGCGAATTTTCCTTGCGCTGCGCTGGCCACCAATCAACCGCGTTCTTGAATGATTTGGCTGCATCGGCCAACTCGCCGCGCTCGAGCCGATACCAGCCGAGCGCCTGCGCGCCGAGCGGAGATTTCAGCGGCTCGATCGTATCGACGAACTCTGCCAGCCGCGCTTCGTCGATCGGCTCAGGCGGATTGTCACGCGCAAGTTCCTCGACGAAAACATCGATGTAGAGTTTGCGCATCACAGGGCTCTTCTCCACCCAGCGCCGCGCTAACGCTTCCGCGCGGGCAAGGCGTCCCGTCGCTCTGAGCGTCAGGGCATAGCCTTCGTCCGTCTTTGCGTCTCGATCGGCATCGGGTGTCCACATCGTCGCCAGCCGGAACCAGTCGGCGCCGTAGCCACAGGCGGCTTGCCGATATCGCCACCAGCCGAGCGCGCGCGCGCCGCCGACGTGCCGGTCGCTTAAGATCATGGTCGACAGGCGCTGCACCCGCGCTTCCGACATCGGTATGACGGGCGCCTCCAGCGTCAGTTCCTCGACGCCGATGTCAATGTAAAGCGAGCGCATCTTGGAGTCGCGGTCGCGCCAGGCCCAGGCGAGGTCCGCAGCCTGGTGGAACTCGCCAACCGCCTTTAGCGAAATCGCAAGCCCCCGCGCGGTCGTCGGATCGCCGCGATCCGCGCTCCAGACGGCGGCGTCGCGGAACCAGGGCGCCGCATAGGCGCAATTGCCCTGCTGCAACCGATGCCAGCCGATCGCCTGCGCGCCAAGCGCCGAGCGTTCCGCGCGCACCGCCCCGATGAACCGCTCCAGCCGGGCCGGGCTCACGAGCGGACGCAGATCGTCACGCGAGAGCTGAGCCACCACGGCGGAAATGTAGATCGCCCGCATGTCGGACGAATCCTTGCGCCAGCCCCATGCGACTTCTTCGGCTTCGACGAGCTGCTCGGCTTGTTTCAGTGAGAGCGCCAAACCTTGATTGATGTTGAGATCGCCACGGCCGTTCGGCGACCAGTTGATCGCCAGCCGGAACCATCCGATCGCCGGAAGGGTGTCACTCGAGCGGTAGCCGAGCCAGCCTAGCGCGACGGCTCCGTCGCGCGAACGGTCGGCGCGGATCATCTCAGCGTAATGGGCGACGCGGTCGGCGGGAATCGACGAGCCGTGATCGGCCGCGTTGATCGCTGCGTTCATCAGATTGAGGAACGCCGCCCGCAAGCCCGGCGTCCTACCGCGCCAAAGATCGGCGATCTCGGTAGCTTGGTCCAGTCGGCCAATGCGCGCAAGCG
>JAYTRP010000401.1:0-4416 GCA_043746145.1 Hyphomicrobiales bacterium
CGGTCAGGCCAAGCGTCCGTACGGAGAGGCGCCCGATTGCCGACAAAAGCGTGTAGGAATTCACCACCTGATCGTGCTGCGCATTGACGAGCTGCAAACGGGCGCTAAGCAACGTCTGCTGTGCGTTCAAGACGTCGAGCGTGGTGCGCTGGCCGACTTTGGCCTCTTCGCGCACACCCGCAAGGGCCACCTCGGCAGCGTCGACCTGCGCTTTCGCCGCGCGCAACACGCCGGTCGAGTTGGTGTTGGCGCCCCAGGCCCCAACCACCGCCGCGCGAACCTGATCGCGCTGCAAATCGGTCTGCAGTTCCTGCTGGCCCAGTTGTTCTTTCGCCTGGCGGATGTTGGCGTAGGTCATACCGCCGTCGTAGATCGGGATATTGATCTGACCCACGACAGTCGCGCTCAGGATCTGGCTTCCCGCCGAGTAGCCCGTGCTATCGAAGGCTTTGGTCACCGAACCCTGCAGCCCAACGGTCGGGTAAAGCGCGCCCTCGTTTATCTTGATCGCCAATTCCGCTGAATCGATGCCGTGTAACGAGGCGACGATGGCGGGATGTTCGACCTGTGAGATCGCGACGGCCTCCGGTAAGGTTTTAGGCAGCGCGCGGAACACCGGAGCCACCGGCGCGAGGCTTCTCGGCTGGTCGCCAATCACCTGCCGATAATTTGCGATCGACGCCTGAAGCGTGGACTGCGCGGTGAGAGCGGTCGCCTGCGCGCCGGCGAGACTGGCTTCAGCCTGCGCAACGTCTGTGCGGGTGACTTCACCCACGTTGAAGCGATCGCGCGTCTGTCGCAATTGCTCCTGCAATACCTGTACGTTGCTGCGATCGAGGTCGAGCGACGCCGTGTCGCGTAACACGTTCATGTAATAGGTGAGACCGTTAAGCAGCGTATTCTGTTCGGTGTTGCGCAGCTGCTCGCGGGCGCCGAGCGTCGCCGACTCCGCCTGACGCACCGAATTGAAGGTGCGATTTCCGTTGAACAAAGTTTGCGAAACGGTGAGGCCGTAGCCGCGCGGCATGGTCGTCTGGTCAAGTTCCGAGCGCGCGCCAAGTCCGGATCCAGTTATGTTCTGAATCCCTGCGTTCGCACTCGCGCTAGCGGTCGGCAAATAGCCTGCATTGGCCTTGGGGATATTTTCGTCCGACACGCGCACCGCAGCGCGTTGTTGATTGATGTCAGGATTGTTCAGGTACGCTTTGACGAGGGCGCCGCCGACCGTCTCGGCCCGCGCATTCATTGAAACTGCTAGAACGAGAGCCAGAGCGGCCGTCCCCAGGGCGGTTGCTCGAACCAATGTCGTACCCCCAAACGCAGTCATAACGTCACGCTTGCCCACCATAGCCGCCTCATGACGCTAATTCAGCGTATCGTTCAAAACTAATTAATGAAGCATAGGGCGGCGGCGCGAGTCGCGCCACACGCGTCAGAACATTGACGGCCTGGAAGCGCAGATTTTGGCGAAGCGTCGCAATCTTGCGACACCCTGGCTCCAGGGCAGCGCAACATGCGGCTTCCGTATCTCACTAAAATACGAAACTCGGCTTTTGCGCGAATCCAGGCAGCACGTCTGCGCGGGCGTCGAAAACGTATCTAGCGCTAAATCCGCCCAGCGTTCGGTCGATCAGGACGCCGTGATTCGCACCGTCGCGGCAATCGATCCCGACTAGCCGCCCACCAATGGTCAGCTGTGCGAGCAGCGTGTCGGGCGCAATCGCAAATCCGCCATTAATCACAATCACGTCAAACGGCGACTTTGCAGGCGCGCCTTTGTCGAGGTCTCCGTCGAGGCACTCGACGCCAGGGATGCCGGAGAGCGCAGCCCGAGCCGCTTTCGTATCCGTTTCGAGCAGCACG
Organism: Hyphomicrobiales bacterium; assembly: GCA_043746145.1. Classification (GTDB taxonomy): domain Bacteria; phylum Pseudomonadota; class Alphaproteobacteria; order Rhizobiales; family Beijerinckiaceae; genus Roseiarcus. Next base: position 1,864 of record JAYTRP010000401.1, read on the forward strand.
ACCGATGCGCCCAGCTTGGCGATCACAGCCGCGCCGTAGCCGGATCCGCCGCCAACGTCGAGCACGCGCTCGCCGGGTTGGATTTTCACAGCTTGAAGCAGCATGCCCAGGGTGCGAGGCGCGAGCAACTTACGACCCGGGGGCCCAGAAGCGGCAATTTCCCCTTCGATATAGGCTTGGCCTTTGGCATTCGCGGCGGTGAACTCTTCGCGCGCGACATCCAGGAAGGCTGCAAGAATTTCGGAATTGTTGACGTCAGAGGTCCGTAACTGGCCGTTGACCATGTGCAGGCGTTTTCCGGCCTGCAGCTCCGATACTGGCATGCGTTCAGCCCCGCTTGCGCATTACGCCCGGCGCCCATGCGCCGCGACCGATCAACATCTTCATTGGAGGCCTCGCCCGGAATCGAACCGGGGTGCAAGGATTTGCAGTCCTCTGCGTAGCCACTCCGCCACGAGGCCATACCGAACGTCGTTGCGTCCGAGCGCGCCGGCTATAGCAATACAAACGCCGCGCAAGCAAGCCGCGTTTCGTCCCCACCTTCGCCTCAATCGTCTGCCCAGGGCGAATGGCGCATCAGCGGCAGCGCCAGAAAATAGGCGGCGATCAGGCAAAATCCGAATTTGACGGCAAAGCCCGTTTGGAAATTTTCGGCGATGGCTGCCGCCGAAAGCGCGAAAAACGCCAGCGCTGCAACGATGTTGAGCGTGCGAAACTTTTTCACCCGCATGGGATGCACGAATACGACCGGCGCGAACATTGCGGCCGATCCGGCGATCAGTAGGAAAGCATTAATCAGCGCAGGAGGATGCAGGACGAAGAGATAGAGCGCCACGACGTTCCAGATCGCCGGAAATCCACGAAACCAGTAGTCACGCGTTTTCATGCGCGAGTCGGAAAAATATAGCGCCGAGGCGAAGATAACGAGCAGGCCGAGCCAGAAGGCGACCCGTGGCGGCATCAGGTCGGATCGCCAAAGCGCAATAATCGGCACCAGCACATAGGTCAGGAAGTCGACGATAAGGTCGAGAATCACCCCGTCGATCGCGCCGGCGGTCTCGGTGACTTTGGCGAATCGGGCCAACGTCCCGTCGATTCCATCGATGAACAGCGCCACGCCGAGCCACGCAAAGCAGCTCGCGAAATCACGTTCGATCGCGGCATAGAGCGCGAGCAGCGCGACCGCGCCCCCCGAGGCGGTGAACAGATGCACGGAAAACGCCGCCGCACGCCTCACCCGCGTCGGCGCAACTCTCTCGCCCCAATTCATTACGCCTCCGAAGCCCTGCCCCGCAGCTCGTAGAAGCGCCAACGGACCCTGCGATTCCCCGCGACTTCCCCGACGCAACCGCGCGACTTATCGCCGCGTTAGCAGCAACCCGACTGGACAGTTAGAAAGCACGCATGCGAGGTTACGGCAATGGCGCCTCATCTACCTTCCACCGCTGAAAGCTGCGAAATGTTCGTCGTGGGGGCTGGCCTTGCGGGCCTCGCGGCCGCAATCGGTTTCGCCCAGGACGGAGTCCAGGTCGTGTTAGCTGGCAGAATCGACAGCCAGGATCGGGGACGCACCGTCGCCCTGCTCGGCCGTTCCGTAGACTTGCTCAAGCGGCTCGGCGTGTGGGACGAGGTCGAGCGAGCGGGTGCTCCGTTGCGGTCGATGAGGATCATCGACGACACCGGATCGCTGTTTGCTCCGCGCCCGGTCGAATTCCGCGCTGCGGAAGTCGGGCGCGACGCATTCGGCTGGAACATCGAGAACGCCACTCTCGCCAAAATTCTTGCCGGAGCGCTCGGCTCCGTCGTTCGGGTCGATGAGGGCGTCACGAGGTTCGAGTTTGCTGCCGACAAAGCGACCGTCGAGACTACGACGGGTCGACGTTTCGAAGCCCGGCTCGTGATTGGCGCGGATGGCCGCGCCTCGGCGACGCGCAAGGCGGCGGATATCGAAACCCGCACGCGGCCCTATGGCCAAATCGCAATCACGCTGCATCTCGAACATACACGACCGCATGGGGATTGCTCGACCGAGTTTCATACCCGCGAGGGTCCGTTCACCCTGGTGCCGCTGCCGGGCAATACGGCCGCGCCCTATCGATCGAGCCTCGTCTGGGTCATGAAGGAGGCTCGGGCGGCAAGCCTGCGCGAACTCGACGATGCGGACCTTGCCGAAGAGATCCGGCGACGGACGCATGGGCTGGTCGGAGACGTCAAGATCGAGGGCGGTCGCGGAATGTTCCCGATCGTGCAGCAGTCCGTGTCGCGGTTGACGGGAACGCGCGTCGCGCTGGTCGGCGACGCCGCGCATGTGATCCCCCCGATCGGCGCGCAGGGGCTCAACCTGGGTCTTCGCGATGTCGAAGGCGCGCTCGCCGCTGTCGCGAATGCCAGAGCCGAGCGCCGCGACATCGGCGGCGCGGAAACGTTGGCCGATTTCGCGGCGAGCCGGCGTGCTGACGTCGCTCAGCGAATTCTAGGTGTCGATGCGCTCAATCGCTCGCTGCTCGCGCCCTACCTTCCCATCGACGCGTTGCGCGGCTTAGGGCTCGCCGC
>JAYTRP010000402.1:0-4410 GCA_043746145.1 Hyphomicrobiales bacterium
ACTGTTCGCCCGAAGGCCATCAACCCGACGTCCCGACGCGCATTTTTCAGGGCGTTCAGCAACCTGTTTGTATCGTTCTAGCGGCGCGCAAGTTCACCAAGGAGAGCAGCACACTCGCGACCGTGAAGTTTCGCGCCCTTACCAAGGGTGACCGCGAGGAGAAATTTTCGGAACTGGGGGCGCTTTCGCTTCATGGTGCCGGCTGGCTCGATTGTCCTGCCGCCGGACGCGCGCCGTTCCTGCCTGAGGCAGTCGGGCAATGGGCGGATTTCGCGCCGTTGCGGATGCTATTCGCCTACGACGGATCGGGCGTCATGCCGGGGCGAACTTGGATCATCGCGCCAGACAAGGAGACCCTAGAGAGGCGATGGAAGCGGCTGACAAATGAGAAGAACGCTGAAACGCGAGAGTTGTTATTTCATCCGCATCTGCGCAATGGCAAGCCTGGCGACAAGTACTCGACGAAACCGCTGAAGGATGGATTAGACGGACACGAGATTCGCCTGGACTCTGTTGCAAGCGACAAAGGCTTGGTCATTTCACCTTCACGTTACGCATTTCGTAGCTTTGATCGGCAGTGGATCATACCCGATGGCAGGCTCATCAATCAACCAAATCCAACGCTGTGGAAAACTTGGTCAGACAGACAAGTGTTTTTAACTGCGCTGGACGCACACTCTCCCACTTCTGGGCCGGCTATAACAATCTGTGGCGCCATGCCAGACTTGCACCACTACAAGGGGTCGTTCGGAGGCCGTGCCTTTCCGCTATGGGGCGACGCCGTGGCGAAACAAGCGAACTTGAACGCTGACGTCCTGAAAACCCTGAGTGCAACGCTGGGCTCGCCGATTTCCGCCCCCGATCTCTTTGCATACATCGCGGCAGTGATGGCCCATCCCGCCTTCACTGCCCGCTTCAGCAACAACCTTGTGCGCCCCGGTCTGCGCTTGCCGCTGACCGGAGACAAGGCGCTGTTCGACGAAGCCGCCGCGCTGGGCCGTGAGGTCGTCTGGCTGCATTGCTACGGCGAGCGTTTCGTCGACCCGGCAGCCGGCCGCCCCAAGAGCGCGCCGCGCCTGCCGCCCGCGCAAGCGCCGACGATTCCCGCCGCCGGAGCCATCCCCCCGGCGCCGGAGCCGCTTCCCGACGCGCTGACCTATGACGCCGCAAGGCAACGGCTGGGCGTCGGCAAGGGTTTTGTCGAGAACGTCACGCCCGCCATGCGCGCTTACGAAATCTCCGGCAAGAATGTGCTCGACCAATGGTTCAGCTATCGCCGACGGGACCGCACGAAGCCGCAGATCGGCGACAGGCGCCCGCCCTCTCCCTTGGAGAAAATCCAACCCGACGGCTGGCTCGCCGAATATACGGAAGACCTGCTGAACCTGCTGAATGTTTTGGGCCGAGTGATCGCTCTTGAACCGCACCAAGCCGACCTCTTAGAGCGCATCGTCGCCGGGCCACTCGTCGTCATCGTGGACGGCGACGGAAATGAGGCGGGGACAACGGAAGCGAAGGCGTCGCCTTAGCGCCCGCGCTCTGGCATGGTCGCACCCCGAAACCGTGATTCCGCACATCGAGACTTCGCCTTGAGCCGTCACATTCAACCCGACCTGTTCGGCGAGCCGGAGCCGGAGCTTCCCGGCACGGAGCGCGAGGAAATCGTCTACCGCGCCGATCCCGACGAAGTGCGGACCGAACTGTTGCGCGTCCTGACCCAGGCCCGCGCCGCTCAGGCCCTGCCTTGGGACGCTCGGCGCACGCGCTACTGGCAGACCGTCTTTCCTCAAATGACCAACTGGCTTCCCAATGAGGAGGGGGCGCAAATGCGGTTGGACTTCGATTCGGAAATGCGACGGCTCGGCGCACCTTAGCGTTCACGGATTTCTGACCGGGGCGAGGCCGCCATGGTCAAGTATCGGCTTGCGTAAGGAGGCTTAACGTTCGTATTGCTTCCTTACAAGGAGGCATTATGAAGCCGCTCGTCGCTTACATCCGCGTTTCGACTGCCAGCCAAGGCCGCAGCGGTCTGGGCATGGAGGCGCAGCGCCAAGCCATCGGGCGCTTCGCCGAGGCCGAGGGATTTGCTCTCGTCGCCGAATATGTCGAGGTGGAGACGGGTAAGGGGGCCGACGCGCTGGATCGACGCCCGCAACTCGCCGCCGCGCTCGCCGACGCCCGCCGCCGACGCTGCGAGGTCTGTGTCAGCAAGCTGGACCGCCTCTCTCGCGACGTCGCGTTCGTTGCGGCTCTCATGGTTCAGCGCGTCCCGTTCATCGTTTCCGAACTCGGTGCCGACGCCGACCCGTTCATGTTGCATCTGTTCGCGGCCCTGGCGGAGAAAGAGCGCGCCATGATTTCCAGCCGCACGAAGGCGGCGTTAGCGGCGGCGAAGGACAAGGGCGTGGCGCTCGGCAATCCACGGCTCGCCGAGGTTCGAGCCAAAGGGACGGCAACCACGAAGGCGAGCGCCGACCAGTTTGCTGCAAAGGTGCTGCCGACCATCCTGCTTCTAAAGGCAGAAGGCGCCAGCCTGCGCAAGATTGCCTACATGCTCAACCAGCGCGGCATTGCTACGGCACGTGGCGGGCAATGGGCCGCAACCCAGGTCGCCGATATATTACGGCGCGAAATTCCGTTAGCGACCGGGGGCTAAGACGACCGCCCTTCGGGGCAGATCGAATTGCGAATGCCTCTACTGATCGAGCCGGCCGGCCGCGCTCCAAATTCTGAAATGCAAAAGGCCCCCGTATGATATCCTATTTGCTGTTTGCCTGAAAAGCGAGTTCCCAATGGCCGAAGCCGCGCTCATCAAGAAGATATTGAAAAAGCACATGTCCCGTTACAGCACGGGACTCTCGGAGAGTGACGCGTTCGAGGTTTTCACCGCTGAGACCGTGCTCAAACGGTATGGTTTGACCTACGACCAAATCGAAGATGGCATCGTCGACGGCCAGGACGATGGCGGAATTGACAGCATTTACATGTTTGTGAACCGCGCGCTCATTGCCACCGACACCGACATGGAAAACTTTAAGTCGCCGGTACAGGTGGACTTGTATATGATTCAGTCGAAGTACGAAAATGGATTTAAGGAGACGTCGCTGGCCAAGTTGGTCACGGCGCTGCCTCAGCTCATGGCCTTAGATGCAGACGAGGCCCAGCTCAAGGTAGTCTACAACGACGATGTTCGCGAGAAGTTTGCAATGTACCGCGAGAAGCTCCTTGAGCTTGCCGGCGAGTTTCCCGTCGTCACAATGCACGTAAGATACGTTACAATTGCCGAATCTGAGAATGTAAAGTGCGCCGCAATGCTGCCGGGACTTGAGAGGACGATAGTTAAGACCTATCCGAAGTTGTCTTGCAAGGCCGAACTGTGGGGCGCATCGCGCCTTTACAACGAGGCTCAGAAGCAAAATCTGAACATCCGCAAGTTGACCTTCGAGAAGGCAGTCGTCTCGCACGGAAAGGGATATCTATTCCTGTCAAAGCTCAAGGGGTACAACGAATTCATCACCGAGGACGGCCAGCTTATCGACTCATTGTTCGAGTTCAATGTCCGCGACTACAATCGTAACTCTACGGTGAACCGCGACATGAGGACGACGCTAGACGACACCAAAGACGACGCGGACTTCTGGTGGCTGAACAACGGAATCACCATTCTCGCCGAGCACGCCGGCGCCCAGGACGACGTCCTGACGATCAAAAATCCGTTAATTGTTAACGGCTTGCAGACTTCGCACGAGGTGCACCGCTTTTTCGCCAACGGCGGCGAGGACGACCGCCGCGCGGTACAGGTGCGAGTGTTGGAGCTTGACGACAACGCCATGCGTGATCGGGTCATCAAAGCGACCAACTCGCAGACCGGCATCAAAGTGGCGTCGCTACACGCGACAGAGCCTTTCCAGCGCAAAATCGAAGACTTCCTTGAGCAACTCTCCATTTTCTACGACCGCCGCCGCGACTACTGGCGGAACAAGGGTAAGCCGGCGGACGCCATCATCGGTATCGAGCGGTTGGCGCAGTCCGTCATGGCCGTCCTACTTCAGCGTCCAGACGACGCGCGTGCCCGCCCGACGACCATACTCCGGGACGAGGCCACCTACGTCAAAATGTTCAACCCGGAGATGGACCTAAATATCTTTCGGACCTGCGCGAAGCTCTGTTTCGCAGTCGACAACTTCTTCAAGCGGGAGCGCAAAAACATAGACGCGGTCTATCGCAACAACCTGCGGTACCACCTCATGATGAGCTTGGCTTGGCGGCTCAATCGGTCGCGACCTGTGCACGCGATGCCGCTAGGCAAGCTGAAGGTCGACAGCCTCACCGACGCTGACATCAAAGACGAACTTGATCACATCATCAAGCAGTTCGACAGGGTCGGTGCTACAGATAAGACGGCGAAGG
>JAYTRP010000403.1:0-4408 GCA_043746145.1 Hyphomicrobiales bacterium
GCACAGATCTTCCGATGCGCGGTTAGAATGGCGCCAGCGGTTCCGGTGACGTGTGCGTCTATTTCACCGCTTCCGCCAAACGCTCCCGTGCTTTGCCGACGTGGGTTTCCCAGGTCATCGGCTTGAACTTCTCGAGCCGACCAACGATTTCCGACCTCAGCTCAGAATTTGGCTTGATCAGCGCCTTAATTGCGGCAATCCACTGCGGCCCATCGATCGCATCGGCATAAATCGCAAAGTCTTCGCCGACTTCGCGATGCGCCGCGATGTCTGAGACGAGGGTGGGCGATCCTGCCGCCAGCGATTCCACGATCGGTAGGCCGAACCCTTCCGTAAACGAAGGCGCGACAAGCGCCGCCGCGCCCGCCATAAGCCACGCCAGTCCCGCATCGGTCAGATCGGACGCCTCGGCGATGAACGGCGCGAGCATTCGAGAACGTTCGAGTACATCAACGATGTTCTCGTTCTCCCAACCGCGTCGGCCCGCGATGACGAGTCGCGGTGCGCCAGCGCCGAGTTCTTCGACCAGTCGGCGCCACACTGAAAGCAGGAACAGCAGATTCTTGCGTGGCTCGATGGTTCCTACAAACACAAAATAAGGGGTCGTCGGCCGAACCGGCACGCTACCGCGCGCTTGAGAAAACGTTTCGTCGACCGCCAGTGGGATGACTTCGATTTCGGGCGCTCTGGAGCCTCGCTCGCTTAGTGCGCGCAGAACCGCCCGACGCGAATCGCGAGAATTTACAATGATTACCGAGGCGAGCGAGGAAACGGTCGCCAGCCGGTTCACATGGCGCTGGAAGGACCCCGGCGAGCAAAATTCGGGATACTCAATTGGGATTGCATCATGCAGAAAGAAGCCAGATTTCATCTGCTTTTCAGCAAGCCATTTAAAGCGATCGGGTTTGTCCAATTGAGCGTGCGAGCAATGGAAGTAGATTGTGTCCGCGCGCTCGCTTCGGTCCGCCCAACGATTCAGCCTGGTCGCCGCACGCACCAGATCGCGCAAAGGAAAGAAATCCGCCTCCCGAAATACGGAATGCCATTTTGCCTGGGCTTGAAACCGAGCCGGACGCTGTACATTCAGATCGACCGGAGAATCGAACCAGTCGCGCAAAGACCGCAGAATAAGGTCATCGTCCGCGCCCGCGTCCAGTCGCCACGCCCGCTCAACCCGACCGAGAACATCGAGGGCGCGGGACTTACGCAGCGCACCGGAGACGCCGGGAGCAGTGAAGACGCAAACCGTATCCGCTGTTGCGAGCAACTGCTTTGCATAGGCATATTCTACGCGGTCGATGCCGGTAGGGCCGTTACGAAATATGCGAGTCGCTAGCCGGGTGACATCTAGAAAAATCTTCATCGAAAAGACTGCGGTATGCGCCTGCGGCGCGCACGAGACGTAAAACTCGCCATCGATCCAATTTCAAGTGTTGAATGGCCTAGCTGTCGAATGACGTCGGGCGCGATTGTTGAGCCCGCGCCGGCCGCAGGACAGCGTACGCCTGGAAATATCGTCCTAGCGTGTTGGACGCTTGGCGTAAACCGCCGAAAAAGAGACTTTATTCACTAATGCGCCAATCTACAGAAATCGAGATTGACAGCAGTATCCACGCACCTCAGCACCAATTGTGCTCACTGTTTTTTACGTGTCGTAATAATTCTTCATTCTAGACGCAAAAAAGCTGAAATCCCTGGGGAGTGCAAGGTCGAATGACCTGCAAACTTCGCCGCAGAGATGAGCAACCCCCGTAGTAAACTTGATCTGAAGCTACAATGCGCTTAAAGTTGCCACGTAAAAGGATGCGGGGCACATGGCCGTTTTTCTCTTCGTCGGGGCGCCATTCGGCCCCTTTTTCGCCAGTCTCGCAAATGACATTGAACGCAGCGGCGGCGTGGTCTGGCGTATCGTCAGCGAAGGTGGAGAATTCTGGGAAACTCCGGATCGATGCCGAGTTATCTATCACCGCAAGCAAGGTGACTGGTCGAAGTTCATCAAAACACAGCTGCGTCGTCGGAAAGTCGATGCGTTAATAACCTTTAACGATACATTGCCGCGTAATCGCGGCGCCTTAGAGGCTGCTGAGAAAGCTCGGATCCATAGTTTTGTGCTCGAGAACGGGTATGTTCGTCCGCACTGGGTGACCCTGGAACGCGATGGCGTGAACGGCTTTTCCCGTCTTCCGCGCGACCCTCAGGTTTACCTCGATCCGCGATATAGCGAGGCTGAGCCTGCTCCATATGTGAAATTCGTTGCGGGCCTTCGCCCCCATGTCAAACACACGATCCTGCACTTTTGTGCGGCGGTCGCCCTGCAGCCGATTTTCGGGTTTGACGCGCTTTATTATGGCGATTCTGTATTCCGGCAGGGTATCGGCTACTTCAAAGAATATTGCTGGCGGCTTGCGAATGACGAAAGCCAAAAACTCTCTGAGATACTGTCGCTAGCGGATCAGGGGCGCAAGATATTCTTGGCGCTGCTGCAGAAACCCGGCGACGCCCAGTTGGTCGTCCACTCCAGGCATGGCGGAAACCTTGCGTTTCTTGACGAGGCTCTCGCCTCCTTTGCCACGAACGCTCCCGACGATGCTGTACTTGTCGTAAAACAACATCCGCTCGATTACGGTGTGGAACGTTCTGCGGAGCGTGTGGACAAACTGGTGGAGCAGCACGGGCTTGCCGGACGGGTCTTCTTCCTACGTAAGACCAGCATTGACCGAATTATGCCCCGGGCATTCGCTGTGGTCACCATCAACAGCACCGCAGGGCTTGCTGCGGTTATCGAGAAGAAGCCCGTCTTCTGCGTTGGACGAGCTTTTTACAACATTGAGGGACTGACCGCTTCCGGGACATTGGACGATTTCTGGCGGACTGCCACGCCTCCCTCGCCCGAACTCATTCGCGGTTTCATTGCGTTCCTGATGAACACTTCTCAATTCAACGGCGGATTTCATACAGCAGAGGGTCGCGCCATTCTCTCTCCAAGATTAGCGCAGCGGCTGATCGAAGGGGTGGCCGTATCTCAACGTGTCGGTGTGGAAGCTCTGAAACGCGCTTCCTATGCCGAGCGGCACCCCGCTCCTGCCTTGGCATGGAGCGCCGCGCAATAGCATTGCCGACATAGCGCTAGACTGGTCTGATTCGGCGATACGACAGGGTCAATCGACTAATTGGCCGCTAAGCCTGGGTTTAAGCGACCAAATCTGAGCTCGGATTGCCGTCTCGATTAAAATTCGCGGCTGTTGCTTTAACGCCACACTTTGCGTCGCGGATAGTCTGAGAGCTAACGCGACACCGTGCGTTACGCTGGGGTGCAATCGTGTTAACGCTCATAAATAGCCCGCATTGTTCTAGTGAACTTTGCTTCAATCCGCTCACGCGCGAAATGGCGACCCTCCGACACGAGCTTGCGTCCGCCGCTCCAGACACAGTCGACCGCGCGCGCGCCGGCGCAGAAAATCCATGCGTCCAATAATTGGTCGCCCTGACGTTCCGTCAAGTGAGGCGAGTTTTTCTTCAAAGACAATATGTCAGCGCAGGCACCGGGAGCCAGAACCCCCGACTGCCGCTGCAGAGCGCGAGCGCCGCCTTTGGCTGCCGCGTCGAATAGCCCGCGCCCGCACGATGCCTGCATTGGCGCTGTCACATTGCGCGAACGGGTGCTGAGGCGTTGAGCGTATTCGAGCTGACGCAACTCCACAGCGACGCCGATCTCAATGTTTGAATCCGAGCCAATCCCGAACGCGCCCTGGTGCGCGAGATAGGCGACTGTAGGGAATATTCCGTCGCCGAGATTGGCCTCGGTTACCGGACAAAGGCCCGCGACAGCGCCAGTTTGCGCCAGCGCAGCGGTTTCTTCGTCGTCCATGTGCGTCGCGTGCACGAGGCACCAGCGCGAATCGACCGGCGCGTGGTCGAGAAGCCAGCGCATCGGTCGTACCCCCGACCAAGCGAGACAATCCTCGACCTCTTTGACCTGCTCGGCGACATGAATGTGAAACGGCGAAGAACCCGCCATCGCGATGAGCGCATCAAGTTCGAAGGGGGCGACGGCTCGTAGGGAATGGGGGGCGACGCCCACAATTCCGCTTGTTAGTGCGCGACTATTCTCGAGCAGCCGCACGAAAGAGTCGAGATCGCTCAGGAAACGTCGCTGTTCCGGTCGGGGCGGCGCCCCACCAAATGTGGCGTGAGCGTAGAACACGGGCAGCAGCGTGAGCCCGATGCCTGCCTCTTCCGCGGCTGCGAGGATCCGCGAGGCAAGCTCCGCCGGCGCGTCGTAGCGTGAACCATCCGGCTGGTTGTGCAGATAATGGAACTCCGCGACCGAACCGAAGCCGGCCTCCAGCATCTCCACGTAAAGCTGCGCTGCAACCGCCTCGATCTGCTCAGGGGCCATCGTCAGGGC
>JAYTRP010000404.1:0-13247 GCA_043746145.1 Hyphomicrobiales bacterium
TCAGAACACCGTGCAGAGGACTTCGCCGCCCACATGAGCTTCACGCGCCTCGTGATCCGCCATGACGCCCTTCGGCGTCGAGAGAATTGAGACGCCGAGCCCGTTGGCGACGCGCGGCATACCATCGACGGCGACATAGACCCGCCGGCCCGGTTTTGAGACGCGGTCGATCTTTCGGATCACCGGCTGGTTGTCGAAATATTTGAGCTCAATCTCGAATTCCGTGCGGCCATTGCCGTGCTCGGTCGTCGAGTAGCTGCGGATGTAGCCTTCCGCCTGCAACACGTCGAGCACCTTCTGGCGCAGCGACGAGCCGGGGGTGGAGACTTTGCCGCGACGGCGCATCTGCGCGTTGCGGATGCGGGTTAGCATATCGCCGAGGGGATCGTTCACTGACATCGTTTGATCTCCCTTACCAGCTCGACTTCACGAGGCCTGGAATCAGGCCCTTGTTGCCGAATTCTCTGAGCGCGATTCGGCTCATCCTCAGCTTACGATAGTAAGCGCGCGGCCTGCCCGTGATTTCACACCGATTGCGAACTCGGGTAATCGCGCCATTGCGCGGCAACGCTGCAAGACGCAAGCGAGCCTCGAACCGCTCTTCCATCGAATTCGCATCATCATTGGCGATATCCAGCAGGCGCTGACGACGACCTGCAAACTTTTTCGCCATTCGCTGCTTGCGCAGATTATTCTCGATTGCACTCTTCTTTGCCATTAAAGGCCTCCAATTTTCCGCGTTTGAGCGAAGTTTCTTTTCAGAGACTTACGCTCACTGCCGGAACGGGAAGTTGAACGCGCGCAGCAACGCGCGGGCTTCGGCGTCTGTCTTAGCGGTCGTGCAGACCACGATGTCAAGGCCCAGCATCGCTTCCGCTTTGTCGTAGTCGATCTCGGGGAAGATGATGTGCTCTTTCACGCCGAGCGCATAATTGCCGCGCCCGTCGAACGACTTGGGATCGAGACCACGGAAATCTCGCACACGCGGCAGCGCAATCGTAACCAGACGGTCGATGAACTCGTACATACGAGTTTTGCGCAAGGTCACCTTTGCGCCGATCGGCATGTTCTCGCGTACCTTGAAGGTCGAGATCGCCTTCCGGGCGCGCGTAATCACCGGCTTCTGTCCCGCGATTAAAGCAAGATCATTCGCCGCCGACGTAACTTTCTTGGTGTCGTTGACCGCTTCACCGACGCCCATGTTGAGCACGATCTTGTCGATCCTAGGCACCTGCAAGACGTTGGTGTAGCCGAACTCCTTTACGAGCGCCGGTACGACTTCCTTGTCATAAAGCGCCTTGAGACGAACGATATAGTCCTTCGGCATCGCGAGCGGCTTGCCGGCCATGGCGACTTCGGACTGTACAGGACGCCCGCGGCCCTTGATGGGCTCCGGCGCAGCGGCCTTGGGAGTTTTGGCCGGCTTGTCAGACTTAGCCGACTTTCCGCCCTTGTCGGACTTTGCATCAGCCATCGATTAAATCCCCCGAACGCTTGGCGAAACGAACCTTGCGGCCGTCTTCGAGAACCTTGAAGCCGACACGAGTCGGTTTGCCGTCTTTGGGATCGGCGATGGAGACGTTTGAAAGGTCGATCGGCGCTTCTTTACTGAGAATGCCGCCCTCCGCATTTTGCGCGCTGGCTTTTGTATGGCGCTTTACCAGATTAATGCCGCCGACGATGGCGCGGCCCTGATCCGGGTTGACGGACATCACCTCGCCCCGCCGACCCTTGTCGCGGCCGGAGAGTACGATGACCTTGTCGCCCTTTTTGATCTTTGCGGCCATTACAGCACCTCTGGCGCGAGCGAGATGATCTTGACGTGGTTCCTGGCGCGCAATTCGCGCGGCACTGGCCCGAAGATACGGGTGCCGATCGGCTCTTTCTGATTGTTGATCAGCACTGCGGCGTTCGAGTCGAAGCGGATCACTGAACCGTCGGCCCGGTGAATGTCTTTGGCGGTGCGAACCACCACGGCCTTCATCACGTCGCCTTTTTTCACCTTACCGCGCGGAATCGCTTCCTTGATGGAAACAACAATGATGTCGCCGATCGAGGCGTAACGGCGTTTGGAGCCGCCCAACACCTTGATGCACATCACGCGTCGCGCGCCCGAATTGTCGGCAACGTCGAGATTGGTCTGCATCTGAATCATAGTCTAAACGCCTTTCTGATCAGACGGGTCTCCGCTCCTTGCAAGCGGACGGCGTCTGAAGGAGGCTCGCGCCCCCGGGTTGAAATAGTCAGGTCGACGCTTCTGGCGCCGCTGGCGCCGGCGGCGCCGCAGGAGTCTGTTCAATCACGATCCAGCGCTTCAGCTTGGAGATCGGCTTGGTTTCTTCAATCGAAACCAGGTCGCCGACCTTATGAGCTTTGTTCTCGACGTGAGCGTGATAGTTCTTCGACTTACGCACTGTCTTCTTGAGAAGCGGATGGGTAAACCGGCGCTCGACTTTTACGACGAGAGTCTTTTCCTGCTTGTCGCTGATGACAACGCCCTGGAGAACGCGCTTCGGCATGGCGTTAGCCTTCTTGTTTGACGGCGCGCTTCTGCGCGGCGATGGTCTTCACACGGGCGATGTCGCGACGGACGACACGCACTCTCGCGGTGTCCTGCAACTGGCCGCTCGCACGCTGGAAGCGCAGGTTGAACTGCTCCTTCTTCAGCTTGACGACCTCGTCGTCGAGTTGGTCCTCAGTCATGACGCGTAGGTCAGAGAGGTGACTTTCCGATTTCATCTCTCGTCCCCTATTCGGCGATGCGTTGAATGAAGCGCGTCTTGATCGGCAGCTTGGCGGCCGCTAGCGAGAACGCCTCGCGAGCGATCGTTTCCGATACGCCGTCAACCTCGAACATGATGCGGCCTGGAGCAACGCGCGTGATCCAGAGTTCTGGCGCGCCCTTGCCCTTGCCCATTCGAACTTCGATCGGCTTCTTGGAAACCGGCACGTCGCAGAAAACGCGGATCCAGACACGTCCGGCGCGCTTCATGTGGCGCGTGAGCGCGCGACGGGCGGCCTCGATCTGACGCGCTGTCACCCGCTCGGGCTCCAGCGCCTTCAGGCCGAATTCGCCGAAGTTCAGGGCGAAACCGCCCTTGCTGTTTCCGCTGATGCGGCCTTTGAAGGCCTTGCGGAATCTCGTTTTCTTGGGTTGCATCATGGTCGTGGACCTTCAAATACCTATCTTTAGGCCGCGTCGCGGCCGCGGCCGCCTTCGCGGTCACGCTCGCGCGGCTCACGCCGTTCGCGGCGCGGCGAATGCGAATGATCGGCTTCCTGCTGGCGCTTTTCCTGCGCCATCGGATCATGCTCAAGGATCTCGCCCTTAAAGATCCAGACTTTGATGCCGCATGTACCGTAAGCCGTATGCGCGGTGGCGACGCCGTAGTCGACGTCGGCGCGCAACGTGTGCAACGGCACGCGGCCTTCACGGTACCACTCAAGCCGCGCGATTTCCGCGCCGCCAAGACGGCCCGAGCAGTTGATGCGGATACCTTCCGCGCCAAGACGCATCGCCGACTGAACCGCGCGCTTCATCGCACGGCGGAACGCGACACGGCGCTCTAGCTGCTGAGCGATCGAATCGGCGACTAACGTCGCATCGACCTCGGGCTTGCGCACTTCGACGATATTGATCGCCACTTCCGACTTCGTCAGCTTGGACACCTGCTTGCGCAGCTTGTCGATGTCGGCGCCCTTCTTGCCAATCACCACGCCCGGACGCGCCGAGTGGATGTTGACACGGCACTTACGATGCGGACGCTCGATCACGATCTTAGAAATCGCCGCCTGCTTGAGGCCCCCCATCAGGACCTCACGAATCTTGAAATCTTCGTGCAGCAGCTTGCCGTATTCGGCCTTGCTGGCGTACCAGCGGCTGTCCCACGTGCGGTTAACGCCGAGGCGCAGACCGATTGGATTGATCTTTTGTCCCATCGTTCTCTCCTCAGGCCGCCGTCGCGGCGGCGACTTCGCGCACCACGATCGTGATGTTCGAGAAAGGCTTCTCGATCCGCCCTGCCCGGCCGCGGGCGCGTGGGCTGAAGCGCTTCATCACCATGTCCTTGCCGACCCACGCCTGCACAACCACGAGATCGTCGACATCGAGCTCATGGTTATTCTCGGCGTTGGCGATTGCCGATTCGAGCGCCTTCCTCACCTCAGTCGAAATTCTCTTGCGGGAGAACTCGAGATCGGCGAGCGCCGTCGAGACCTTCTTTCCACGGATCAGCTGAGCCAGAAGATTAAGCTTCTGTGGGCTGACGCGCAGCATGCGGACCGTGGCCTTCGCCTCGTTATCAGCGAGGCGGCGGGGATTAGCGAGCTTGGACATGCGTCAGCCTCTCTTCGCCTTCTTGTCGGCGCTGTGGCCGTGGAACGTGCGGGTCGGCGAGAATTCGCCGAACTTGTGACCGATCATCTCTTCGCTCACGACCACCGGAATGTGCTTGTGGCCGTTGTAGACGCCGAACGTAATACCAACGAACTGCGGCAGAATGGTCGAACGGCGGCTCCAGATCTTGACGATGTCGCTGCGGCCGGAAGCACGCGCGGTATCGGCCTTCTTGAGCATATAGCCGTCGACGAACGGCCCCTTCCAAATCGAGCGCGTCATGCCTTAGCCCTTCTTCTTTCGCGCGTGGCGCGACGCGACGATGAATTTATCGGTCGACTTGTTCGAACGAGTCTTCTTGCCCTTAGTCGGCTTGCCCCACGGCGAGACCGGATGCCGACCGCCTGACGTGCGGCCTTCACCGCCGCCGTGCGGATGGTCGACCGGGTTCATGGTGACGCCTCGATTGTGCGGACGATGGCCAAACCAGCGGTTGCGGCCAGCCTTACCCATTGACGAGTTCATATGGTCGGGATTCGAAACCGCGCCCACCGTAGCAAAGCACTGGCCGTGCACGATGCGCTGCTCGCCTGAACTCAGGCGAACCGAGACATAGCCCTGATCGCGGCCGACGATCTGCGCATAAGTCCCTGCCGATCGAGCGACGGCGCCGCCTTTTCCAATCTTCAATTCCAGATTGTGCACAATCGTGCCAACCGGGATCGCCGAAAGCGGCATCGCATTGCCCGGTTTCACGTCCGCGGACGCGCCGGAAACCACTTCGTCGCCGACGCTGAGGCGCTGCGGCGCGATGATGTAGGCCTGCTCGCCGTCGGTATATTTGATCAGCGCAATGAAGCTCGAACGATTGGGATCATATTCCAGCCGCTCGACCTTCGCCGGCATATCAAACTTACGGCGCTTGAAGTCGATGATGCGATAAGTCTGCTTGTGGCCGCCGCCGCGGAAACGAACGGTAATTCGCCCCGTATTGTTGCGGCCGCCCTTCTCAGACTTGCCTTCAGTCAGAATCTTCAGCGGCTTGCCCTTGTAGAGCTCGCTGCGGTCGACGATCGCAAGCTGGCGAAGGCCAGGCGTCGTCGGCTTGTATGTCTTTAAAGCCATGGCCTAAACCTCAAACACCCGTTGTCACGTCGATGCGATGTCCGTCGGCCAACGTCACGATGGCCTTCTTGACATCCTGCTGCTTGCCGGGACGACCGCGGAACATCTTCCGCTTACCCTTGCGAACCAGCGTGTTCACCGCCGTCACCTTGACGTCGAACAGCTTTTCAATTGCAGCCTTGATTTGGGGCTTGGTCGCCTCCGGCCGAACCTGAAAAACGAACTGGTTGTGATCCGACGCGATTGTCGCTTTTTCCGTGATAAGCGGCGCGACGATCAGGTCGTAATGGCGCGTGTCTTTCGAAATCATTTGAAACGCGCCTCCAGCGCTTCGATCGCAGCCCTGGTCAAGACAAGCTTGCCGCGGCGCATAATGTCGTAAACGTTGGCGCCCTGAACCGGCAGCACGTCGACCCGCGGCAGGTTGCGCGCGGCGGCTGCGAAGTTCTCGTCGACAGCGGCGCCATCGATGATTAGCACATTCTCGATCGCAGACTTCTTGAAAGTCTCACGCAGCATCTTTGTCTTACCCTCGCCGAGCTGTGCGTGATCCCAGATCATCAACTCGCCGGCCTGAACCTTGGCCGAAAGCGCGTGACGAAGCGCGAGCGCGCGGACCTTCTTAGGAAGATCATGCTCGTGACTGCGAACCACGGGGCCCATCGCGCGACCACCGCCGCGAAACTGAGGTACGCGCGCCGAGCCGTGCCGGGCGCCGCCGGTGCCCTTCTGCTTATACATCTTCTTACCGGTGCGCGCGATGTCAGCGCGACCTAGCGTTTTATGGTCGCCCGACTGGCGCTTGGCGAGTTGCCAGCGAACCATGCGAGCGATCAGATCGGCGCGCGGCTCCAGGCCAAAGATCGCATCGGAAAGCTCGAGCGAACCCGTCGCGCTCCCGTCGATCGACGTCATGTCGAATTTCACGGCGTCATTCTCCCTTGGGCGCTTCAGCCGACGGCGCATCGGCTGATGGCGTGGCGGCATTGACGCGGAACTTGCCCGGCAAGGGCGCATCCTTATGCAGCGGCTTTTTCACGGAATCACGAATTGCGATCCAACCGCCAGCGAAACCAGGCACCGAGCCTTCGACCAGGATCAGACCGCGTTCTGGATCGGTCTGTATGACCTTCAGGTTCTGCGTCGTCACCGTGTCCGTGCCCATGTGGCCAGCCATCTTCTTGTTCTTCCAGGTCTTGCCCGGGTCCTGACGGCCGCCGGTCGAACCATGCGAACGATGCGAGACCGACACGCCGTGGGTGGCGCGCAAACCGCGGAAATTCCAACGCTTCATCGGGCCGGCGAAACCTTTGCCGAGCGTCACACCAGTGACATCGACATATTGTCCGATAGCGAAATGATCAGCGGTGATTTCAGCCCCGACCGGAAGCATCCTGTCCTCCGCAACGCGGAATTCAGCGAGCTTCATCTTCGGTTCGACCTGAGCAATAGCGAACCGACCGCGCTCGGCCTTGGAGACGTTCTTCACCTTCGCGACGCCGCTTCCAACCTGCAGCGCGGTGTAGCCATTCTTTTCCTGGGTGCGATGGGCCACGACTTGGCAACCTTCAACCGACAGCACCGTTACCGGCACGTGGTCCCCTGCATCTGTGAAGATGCGGGTCATCCCCAGCTTCTTTGCAATTATGCCTGAACGCATGGCGTTGATCCTTCAGAGCGCATTCGACTTGGCGAAGAGGCGCTCGCTTATCCTTAGATCTTGATCTCGACGTCGACGCCGGCGGCAAGGTCGAGCTTCATCAGCGCGTCCACCGTCTGCGGAGTCGGATCGACGATGTCGAGAACCCGCTTATGCGTGCGAATTTCAAACTGCTCGCGCGACTTCTTGTCGACGTGGGGCGAACGGTTGACTGTGAATTTCTCGATCCGCGTCGGCAGCGGAATCGGTCCACGCACCCGTGCGCCCGTGCGCTTGGCGGTCGAGACGATTTCCTTCGTCGAGGAGTCGAGCACACGGTGATCGAACGCCTTGAGCCGAATGCGAATATTCTGGGTGTTCATGACTGTTCAGATCCTTGGCCTCGAGCGGGCGAAGCGGAAAGCCTCGCCCTGCTCTAACGCGCATTCTTCACCGTGTGTCTTTGAGTTACTCGGTGATCTTGGCGACGACGCCGGATCCGACCGTTCGGCCGCCTTCGCGAATAGCGAAACGCAGCTTCTCTTCCATGGCGATTGGCACGATCAACTCAACAGTGATCGATACATTATCGCCCGGCATCACCATTTCCGTACCTTCTGGCAACTTGACGATGCCAGTCACGTCGGTGGTGCGGAAGTAGAACTGCGGGCGGTAGTTGGTGAAGAACGGCGTATGACGGCCGCCTTCTTCCTTCGTAAGAATATAGGCTTCCGCGGTGAACTTCGTGTGCGGCTTAACAGTGCCCGGCTTGCAAAGCACCTGGCCGCGCTCGACGTCTTCGCGCTTCGTACCACGCAGCAGGCAACCGACGTTGTCGCCAGCCTCACCCTGATCGAGCAGCTTGCGGAACATTTCCACGCCGGTGACTACGGTCTTGATGGTCGGGCGAATACCGACGATCTCGACTTCCTCACCAACCTTGACGATGCCGCGCTCAATACGACCCGTGACGACAGTGCCACGACCTGAGATCGAGAACACGTCTTCAACCGGCATCAGGAAAGGCTGATCCTTCGGACGCTCCGGCTGCGGAATGAACTTGTCGACCGCGTCCATCAACTTCAGAATGGCGTCGTGGCCAATCTCAGGCGACTTGTTCTCGAGCGCCATAAGAGCCGAGCCCTGTACGATCGGAATGTCGTCGCCGGGGTAGTCGTACTTGGAGAGGAGCTCGCGCACTTCCAGTTCGACGAGCTCAAGCAGCTCCGGATCGTCGACCATATCGACTTTGTTCATGAACACGACGAGCGCGGGCACGCCGACCTGACGAGCAAGCAGGATGTGCTCGCGGGTCTGCGGCATCGGGCCATCGGCAGCCGAGACGACCAGGATCGCGCCATCCATCTGCGCCGCGCCAGTGATCATGTTCTTCACGTAGTCGGCGTGACCGGGGCAATCGACATGCGCGTAATGGCGCGCTTTGGTCTCGTACTCGACGTGCGCCGTCGAGATCGTGATCCCACGCGCCTTTTCCTCAGGCGCCTTGTCGATCTGGTCGTAAGCCGTGTACGTCGCACCGCCCGTTTCCGCCAGCACCTTAGTGATGGCGGCCGTCAACGACGTCTTGCCGTGGTCGACGTGGCCAATCGTGCCGATGTTGCAGTGTGGCTTGTTGCGATCGAATTTAGCTTTTGCCATTGCCGGGCTCCTTTTCCCAGTAACCTATAGAAACGGTTCGAGCGGACGACGCTCTACTTGTTTTTTTCCATGATGTCCTTGGCGACGCTCGCCGGGACTTGCTCATAGTGGTCGAACTGCATCGTGAAATTCGCGCGGCCTTGTGTGCCGGAGCGAAGTTGATTGACGTAACCAAACATGTTGGCGAGCGGCACCATCGCATTGATGACGACCGCGTTCGCGCGCATGTCCTGGCCTTGCACCTGACCACGCCGCGAGAGCAGATCGCCCATCACAAAACCGGTGTGCTCTTCGGGAGTCACGACCTCGACCTTCATGATGGGTTCGAGCAGCACGGCGCCACCCTTTTGCAGCCCCTCGCGGAACGCCGCTCGAGATGCGATCTCGAAGGCGAGCGCCGAGGAATCGACGTCGTGATAAGCGCCGTCAATCAATGTCGCTTTGACGTCAACCACGGGAAACCCGGCCAGTATGCCTGAGCCCATTACGCTGTTGATGCCCTTTTCGACGCCGGGAATAAACTCCTTCGGAACCGCGCCTCCGACAACCTTGGATTCGAACGAAGACCCTTTTCCAGGCTCCGCAGGCTCGAATACAATCGTCACCTTGGCGAACTGTCCGGTGCCGCCGGTCTGCTTCTTGTGTGTGTA
Organism: Hyphomicrobiales bacterium; assembly: GCA_043746145.1. GTDB lineage: Bacteria > Pseudomonadota > Alphaproteobacteria > Rhizobiales > Beijerinckiaceae > Roseiarcus. Next base: position 9,410 of record JAYTRP010000404.1, read on the forward strand.
GTTGATCTCGATCCGCTTGGTCAGTTTCTCGCGATAGGCAACCTGCGGCGCGCCGATGCTGGCGTCGACCTTGTAGGTCCGGCGCAGAATGTCGACCTTAATGTCGAGATGCAGTTCGCCCATTCCCTTAAGAATGGTCTGGCCGGATTCCTGGTCGGTCGATACGCGGAAGGACGGGTCCTCGGCGGCGAGTTTAGCCAGGGCTACGCCCAGCTTCTCCTGGTCAGCCTTGGACTTCGGCTCGATCGCGATTTCGATGACGGGCTCGGGAAAGTCCATCTTTTCCAGAATAACCGGCTTCTGCAGATCGGAGAGCGTGTCCCCGGTGCGTGTGTCCTTGAGGCCGGCCAGCGCAACGATGTCGCCAGCGAACGCTTCCTTGACGTCCTCACGATTGTTGGCGTGCATGAGCAACATACGGCCAACTCGTTCTTTCCGGTCCTTGGTCGAGTTGAGCACGGTGGTGCCCGATTCGATATGGCCGGAATAAACGCGACAGAAGGTGATCGTGCCGACGAACGGATCATCCATGATCTTAAAGCCGAGCATCGAGAAAGGCTCGGAATCGAGTGGCTTGCGGATAATTTCCGCGCCCGTGTCCATATCGACGCCCTTGATGCCCTCGCGATCGGCCGGGGAGGGCAAATACGCAACGACGGCGTCGAGCAACGGCTGCACGCCCTTATTCTTAAAAGCAGAGCCGCAAAGCACGGGGACGAACGTAATGTTGCGAACCGCTTTGCGGATCAACCGCTGCAGCGTCTCGAAGCTGGGCTCTACGCCATCGAAATAGGCGGCCATGACTTCGTCGTCGAGTTCGACGGCGGCTTCGATCAGCTTCTCGCGGTAAACCTTCGCGTTCTCGAGCAACTCGGCCGGAATCTCTTCGTCGTGATATTTTGCGCCCAGGCCCTCGTCCTCCCAGACGACCGCCTTCATGCGAAGAAGATCAATTATGCCTTTGAAGTTCGACTCCGAACCAATCGGCAACTGGATACAAACGGCGCGCGCGCCAACCTTGGTTTTGATCTCGTCGACGCAGCGGTAAAAATCGGCGCCGATCTTGTCCATCTTGTTGACGAACACAACGCGGGGCACGCCGTACTTGTCCGCCTGACGCCAAACGGTCTCTGTCTGGGGCTCTACGCCCTGGTTGCCGTCAAGCACGCAAACAGCGCCGTCGAGAACGCGCAAGCTGCGCTCGACCTCAATGGTGAAGTCGACGTGGCCGGGCGTATCGATGATGTTGAGACGCTTGTCCTGCCAGAAAGTGGTCGTCGCGGCCGACGTGATCGTAATGCCGCGCTCCTGCTCCTGCTCCATCCAATCCATGGTCGCAGCGCCATCGTGCACTTCGCCGATCTTATGCGACTTGCCGGAATAATAGAGGATGCGCTCAGTCGTCGTCGTCTTACCGGCATCAATGTGAGCCATGATGCCGAAGTTACGATAGTCCTCGATGGCGTGGCTGCGAGCCATGATCAAGTTTCCCGTGAGAGGTCTGCTAGCCGCTTACCAGCGGTAGTGGGCGAACGCGCGGTTGGCTTCCGCCATCCGATGCGTGTCTTCACGCTTCTTTACCGCAGCGCCCCGGTTGTTGGACGCGTCGAGCAATTCCGCGGAGAGACGGTCGACCATGGTTTTATCGTTGCGATCGCGGGCGGCGATGATAATCCAGCGGATCGCCAATGCCTGACGACGCTCGGTGCGCACTTCGACGGGGACCTGATAAGTCGCGCCACCGACGCGGCGCGAACGGACCTCGACGGAAGGAGCGACGTTTTCGAGCGCTGTCTTGAAGACGGTCAGCGGATCAACCTTACCGCGGCTCTCGACGCGATCGAGCGCGCCGTAGACGATCGCCTCGGCGACCGACTTCTTGCCCTCGTACATGATCGTGTTCATGAACTTCGCGACCACCAAGTCGCCAAATTTGGCGTCTGGGATGATCTCGCGCTTCTCGGCGCTGTGACGGCGCGACATGGCTAACTCTCTCTGCTTTCAAAGGACTGGCCGGCGCCAAACCCTTCGATTTCGTTGAACCGATCGACGAACGAACTTCTAATTACTTGGGCCGCTTGGCGCCGTACTTCGAACGGCGCTGCTTACGATCCTTGACGCCCTGAGTGTCAAGCACGCCGCGCAGAATGTGGTAGCGCACGCCGGGTAGATCCTTCACGCGGCCACCACGGATCATGACCACCGAGTGCTCCTGAAGGTTGTGGCCTTCGCCCGGGATGTAGCCAATCACTTCGTAGCCGTTGGTCAACCGTACCTTGGCGACCTTACGAAGCGCCGAGTTGGGCTTCTTTGGGGTCGTCGTGTAGACGCGCGTGCAAACGCCGCGCTTCTGCGGGCTCGCCTCGAGATGGCGGGCCTTTTCACGATAGGTCTTCGGCACTCTCGGCTTACGGATCAACTGACTGATCGTCGGCATGTATCGCCCTCAATTCCGTCCAGCTCGGCGAGCCCTTCGACCCGCCTAGAAATTCTTTCGCAACTCGTGAAAGCGCGAAACCAAAAACGCCGCGAAACCCATTTTCAGGGTCTCGAGCGCTCACGAAGCAGAGGAACACGACGCGAAGTCGCGTTCTTGCATATCGGCCTAGTCAGGTTACCCCGCCTAGATTGAAACTCGTCGATGAGATCGTCAGCGTTTAGAGCCGATGGGTTCTCCACGTGGCGTGGGGAACAACGAAGCTCTACAGCCTGTCGAAAGCTTGCGGACCATATTCACGGGGGTTTCGTCCGTCAACCCCGATCTTGCAAGAGTTCACGATTTTGCAATGAAATCCGAGTTCTAAAATGGAACTTGCGACATCTTTGGAGCAAATCATTGCAGGAAGCGGTGCGGTGACGTTGTTTTCGCACCGCTATTTTTATCAGGCGGAGGGAATCGCCGAATCTCTCGCGTTCCCGACTCATTCCGAATGTTAGCCGGCTAAACTTACAGCGTTAGTGTCTGGAACGGCCATGAACAGCGTTCGACTCGAGAATCGCTACCACTCGCAGGAGTTGGTACGGATCATCGTCGAGAGTATCCATTGCGGCAATTCTAGCAGTGAGGCCGCTATCCAAAGCAATCGCTAGTCGCGACTCAGCGCCATTTACAATGGCGTCCTGGATCGCTCCCGCTAGCGAAGCGTCAGCTACCGGATTGCGTGCGCGAAGCCGGCCGCCATCCAGGTACAGATCGCTACCCATAAGTTCGATTGCGCCGGAATTGGCGTGTAGCACCTCACCGCGGTCGTCGAGCAGGATCGCGGCGATGCCAAGCCATTCGAAGCCGTCGGCTACACCACGCGCCCGCGCGCCCGCCAGAAGCGGCGCCAGTGGCGGTCCACTTGCACGGCGCGTAGGGGCCGTGGGGTCGGAAAAGGGGATGAATTCGGCTTGCGGCTTCATCTTCGGATCATCCTCGCCTCATTATGGCGAGCCTCACTTGTTAACAAACTGTAAAGAACCGTGACTTGACGACTTAATCACGGCTTGATTGTGACGCTTACGGTCTGCTTTCAAGATCTCTTAACGCAGAAAGAGCCGCCTTTCGGCGGCTCTCTCGCGTCACAACAATGTTACGCCAACGGCAAGCTTACTCGGCTGCGGGAGCACGCTGCTTACGCGTGATCGACTCAACTGAGGGCGCTGCAATCGGGAGCGCCTGGACAGCCCCCGATTCCTCCGCCTTTTGAGCAAGAATCAGATTATCGCGCGTGGTGGCGATCGTGCGCAACTTGGTCATCGCGGCGCCCGTGCCAGCCGGGATCAGTCGCCCAACGATCACGTTCTCCTTGAGGCCTTCCAACGTATCGACTTTGCCGTTGACGGCGGCTTCGGT
>JAYTRP010000405.1:0-13226 GCA_043746145.1 Hyphomicrobiales bacterium
ATGCGGCCACGGCTTTCTTCTGTCCACATCCGGAGCTTGAATCACAGACCTGACCCCGCCGCTACCCTACCGCAGCCATTTTCAAAACAGCCTCTAAGCGAGCGCCTTTATCCCGGCCATCTGCGCCATCAAGCTCAGCGCATGCCCAATATCATTCCGCGCGAAGCCCCATGTCCTGCGCGCCTGTCAGCGTCCCCGTCGGACCGTTCTCGACCACATCGGCGATCTTCGTGGCCAACTCCCGATATGTGAATGGCTTGGCGATCATCTCGACGCCGGGGTCCAGGCGTCCGCCATGCATGATCGCGTTGCGCGAATAGCCGCTGGTGAAAAGCACCTTGAGATCGGGCTGAAGCCCACGCGCGGCTTTGGCGAGTTCGTTTCCGGACATGGCGGGCATCACTACGTCGGTGAACAAGAGCGCGATATCGCTGGTGCGGCGCTCGATAAGGCGAAGGGCTGCGGGACCGTCGTGCGCTTCGAGCACGCGATAGCCCAGTTCGCGCAATATATCGACGGTATAGGCGCGCACGTCGTCGTCGTCCTCCACCACCAGCACGGTGACGGCGCGTCGGGCCTGCTCGACATTCTGCGCAGGCGGCGCCTCTTCGGCGACGTCGCCGTTCATCAGCTTGGGCAGATAGATCTTGACGGTCGTGCCCTTGTCGATCTCCGAGTAGATCTTGATGTGACCGCCCGATTGTTTGACAAAGCCATAGACCATGCTGAGGCCGAGGCCGGTGCCCCGACCCACTTCCTTGGTGGTGAAGAACGGGTCGAACACGCGCGCGAGCGTCACCTTCGACATGCCAATGCCGGTGTCGGTGATCGCCAGCACGGCATAATGGCCGGGCGCCGCCTCGACATGCGCGGCGGAATAGGGTTCGTCGAGCCGCACATTGGCGGATTCGATCGTCAGCACGCCGCCGTCGGGCATGGCGTCGCGCGCATTGACGGCAAGGTTGAGGAGAGCGGCCTCGAGCTGGTTGCGGTCGGCTTCCACCAGCCAGAGCTCGGGGGTCGAGACGATCTCGAGTCTGATGGTTTCACCGAGAGCGCGTTGCACCAGATCCGCGATATCGGCCACCAGCCGGTCGAGGTTCAGCGGCTTCGGGGCGAGCGGCTGCCCGCGGGAAAAGGCGAGCAGACGCTGCGTCAACGCGGCGGCGCGGTCAGCGCCCTTCTGCGCGTTTTCAATCGCCCGCGAGATGCGCTCGGTTGAGCCAGAGCCGACGCTTCGACGGGCTATGTCAATATTGCCCACAATAACGGTCAGCAGGTTGTTAAAGTCATGCGCGATCCCGCCGGTTAGCTGGCCGACGGCCTCCATCTTCGTAGCCTGTCGCAGCGCCGCCTCCGCCTGCTCGCGCTCCGCCATCGCTTTAGCGATCCGCTGCTCTAACTGCTCATTGAGTTCACGAAGCTCGGACTCGATGCGGCGGCTGTTCTCGATGTCGATCAGCACGCCGGGAAAGCGCGATGCAGTTCCGTCAGGCCCGAAACTGACGCGGCCATGCGCCTCGATCCAGCGAAGCGAGCCATCACGCTGGCGCAACCGGTAGTCGCATTGAAAGGCGCCGCCATTCATCAGCGCCTCTTCGATCAAGGCCTGCGCGCGTGGGCGATCTTCCTCAAAAATCGAGCTGAGGCAGGCGCTAATGGGGACGCCGGTCCTGCAGCGTTCAGGATCCAAGTTGAACGCCCGAGCGAAGCGCACGTCGCCTTTGACGATATCCGCACGAACGTCCCAAACCCATGTTCCGATAATCGCGCCTGCATCCAAGGCGAGCTGAACGCGCTCAGCCTGTTCGCTCGCTAGCATCTGGCTCGCTTGCACGGCCGCCGCGGCGTCACGACGAAGCCGCGCCATCGAAATATTCGCGGAAACGCGGGCGAGCAGTTCACGTGCGGAGAATGGCTTCGTCAGATAATCGTCGGCGCCGGCGTCGAGACCCTCCACCTTGGAATCTTCACCCGCGCGAGCGGATAGCATGACGACGGGCAGGTCACGCAAAACCGGATCCGCGCGTAGGGCGCGCACCAGCTCAAAGCCGTTGAGCCGTGGCATCATGACGTCGGTGACGAGCAGATCAGGCCGCGACGCGCGCGCTGCGGCGAGCGCCGTTTCGCCATCGGCGACGGCCTCTACGTCATAGCCACGCTCGGCGAGAAGGCGCGTAATATAGTCTCGCAGGTCGGAATTGTCGTCAGCGAGCAGCACCCGCCCCATGGTCGTATCGGGCCTAATGGCCTCGCCCGCGAGCGGTCCCTCCAATGCCGCGCCCGCGTCGATCAGCGTGTCGGCGGCTGTTTCCCCAGGCAACCACCGCAGCGCTTCCTCGACAAACGCCTGCGCGCGCATCGCGCCCGATTTGGCGTCGGTCGCGTTTTGCACGCTATCACTCGGCAGATGCGCGACGCCTAGCGGAATTCGCACAATGAAATTTGAGCCCCGCCCGATTTCGCTCGTCACTGCGACATCGCCGCTATGCTGCTTGACGAGTTCCTGGACTAGCGCGAGCCCGATGCCGGAACCCTCGAAACTGCGCCCTTCGGCGCCCTCTACGCGATGAAACCGATCGAACAACCTGGGCAATTCAGTCTTCGCAATGCCGACGCCCGTGTCTTGTACGCTGAGCACGGCGAACCTCGCTTCCTCGTGAAGCGATACCGTGATTTCGCCACGGAACGTGTACTTGAACGCGTTGCTTACAAGGTTGAGGACGATCTTTTCCCACATGTCGCGATCGACATAGACATTTTGCGACAGCGGCTGGGCGTTCACCGTCAGCCGGAGTCCCGCTCGCTCCGTCGCCGAGCGAAAAGAAGAGGCCAGTTCGGCGGTCAAGGACGAAAGATCGGTCGGACGATAGGCGACGACAACCCGCCCAGCTTCGATGCGGGAAAAATCCAGTAGAGCATTGACCAATCGAAGCAGGCGCAGCGCATTGCGGTGCGCCATGTCGATCTGGCCCCGCAATTGAGCGGACGCCCCGCTGGGCTCGGCGAGCGCGTCCTCTAGCGGGCCGAGCATCAGCGTGAGCGGCGTTCGGAATTCATGACTGACGTTGGAAAAAAAGGCGGTCTTCGCGCGGTCGAGTTCGGCGAGCGCTTCGGCGCGCCGCTTTTCGCGTTCGTACTCGTCAGCGCGCGCGACTGCAGCCGAGACCTGTGCGGTCAACAGGTCGACAAACCCGCGATAGCCGGCATCGACGCAGCGATGCGGATTGAGGCCCGCAACGAGAAAACCCGCGGGAGCGCCACCGTCAACCCGCTTGAGCGTGGTCAGCAGCGCTTGACGAGGCGGACGCTGCCAGAAGTCGAGTGAAAGTCCCTTGGTCAAATTGGGCGCGAGGTCGATCAGCAAAGGCGCTACAGACTTCGCAATCGCCTCGGACCATCGCGCTTCGAACTTCGCGAGTTGCGGCTGGTCGGCGGGCAGTCCGTGAGCGGCTACAAGGTTGGCGCGTCCCTCATCGTCGAACAGATAGGCCAGCAGGAAAGGCAGATCGCGCGGTTGGTCGCCGAGGCAGATTTCCAATGCACGTATGACGTCCGTACGCGTGGAGGCTTCCGCCAGCCGCGCGCCAAGATCACGCAACGTCGCAAGTTGCCGCTCGTCGATGACGCGCTCGGTCACTTCGGCGATGACGCACAGAATGCCCGTCGTCGTTCCCGCATCGTCGGCGAGCGGCGAATAGGAAAAGGTGTGGTAACTCTCTTCGGGAAATCCGTTGCGCTCGAGGTAGAGCAGCAGCGCCTCGTCCCAGGTCGCCTCGCCTGTCGTCAGCACACGGTCGATACGCGGCCCGATGTCCCGCCAGATTTCCGCCCAGACGTTATCCGATCGGCTGCCGATCACCCAGTCCCGCTTTACGCCGACGGTCGGCAAATAGGCGTCGTTGCAAAGGAAAGTAAGCTCCGGTCCCCACGCCATCCACATGGCGAAGCGCGATGTGAGCATCACCCGCACAATGGCGCGCAGGCTGGGGGACCAAGTCGCCGGCTCGCCCATCGGCGTTTTCGACCAGTCACACTCGCGCATCAGTTGGCGAACTTCGCCGCCGCCGTCGAGAAGCTCAGGACGAGTTCTAAGAGTTTGCGCGGGATGGTCCCAGCGATCCAGCATCGATGGCTCGGGTTGCGCGCCGGCGGCGCGTGCGGTTGCAAGCGGGAACAAGCCGCCGTTGCCGCTATAGCATCCGACGAAGCGGATCGAGCTTCGCCCGCCCCTATCTCACGGAAAAGTGAGGGCTACCTGCCGGCGACCGGCAACGCCGTCCTGTTGATCGGCGCGTTCCTCGCTGCTCGCTTCGGGGTCTAGTGATGCGCTGCTATCGCATCGCCGCCAAGGGAGCGAGCCAAGTTTTCACCACGCGCAGGGCGCTCGCGGAACCGGCGAACAGGCGACGCCAAGCCGGCTCGGAGCGCCGCGCCGTCACCTTGAACACGGCGGCTTGGCCGCGCAGACGGTAGAGGTAGTCGTCGCTCGCGCCGAGTTCGTCCACCATGCCCAGCGCCAATGCTTCTTCGCCGAGCCAGACGTCGCCGTTGGCGATCTTTTGCATGTCGAGCTGAGGACGGCTCCGCTGCACGATGTCTTTAAAAGCCTGATGCGTTGCTTCCAGTTTGCCGCGGAAGTGCTCGCGCCCCTCCGGCGTGATCTCGCCGAAAATCGAGACGCTGCGCTTGAATTCGCCCGCGGTCAGCTCCTCGAAGTCGATGTCGTTCTTCTTCAGGAGGCGGCTGACGTTGGGTATTTGCGCGACTACGCCGATGCTGCCGACCATCGCGAACGGCGCGGCGACAATGCGGTCGGCGACGCAGGCCATGAGATAGCCGCCGCTGGCCGCGACCTGATCGACGCAGACGGTCAGCCTTATGCCCGCCGCGCGCAGCCTGGAGAGTTGCGTTGCGCCCAGTCCGTAGCCGGTAACGGCGCCGCCGGGGCTCTCGAGCCGCACGATCACTTCGTCCTTCACAGGCCGCGCGACCGACAGCACCGCGTCGATCTCGCGCCCCAGCCGGCCGACGCCAGACGCCGCAATGTCGCCCTTGAAATCGAGCACGTAGGCGCGGCGATCGAGCGGGGCCGCCTTGGCCGCCTTCTTCATCGCCTTGGCGAACAGCTTGAATTCCTTCTTTGGCAGGATCTCCGAGCGAAACCGCGTCTCGCGCGAGCGCCAGCGCTCGTCGAGCCGTTCGATTCTGATCTCGGAATCGTCGCCCGCGCCGCTGCGGCCGCCTCGCGTCGAGCGCGCGACGAGTAAGATGAGCGCGCCAAATGACAGCACGAGGATGAGCGCCTTGAGGGCGAACGCGGCGATATCAAGCCAGAATTGCATTCGTGCTCCAACACTACGGCGCTAGATACGCCCGACACCGGGTTCACTCCCACGATCGCGCGTTCTTGGGCAAGCGTCCATGTGCGTCAATGGCGCGGACACGATGCGGCGACGTCGGCGCCCAGTCCCAAAGCACAGGTTTTGGTCGCTGTCGCTTGATCCCTGCGCGAAGCTTGGCACGAACGCACCCGCCGCGCCCTCGGCCTGAAAACGTCGAACGAGCGCCCATTGTGGCGGCTTACGCGCGAGATGATTTCGCGCATTTGCTCTTGAGCCTTCGCAGAAAGAGCGTTGACCGAATCAGGCCCGTCACTGGGCGCCAGTCCTGCCGTAACGGCAAGCTGCTCGTCGGACATGTCCAACAACTCGGCCGACTGACGCGGCATCTCACCCGACGCGCTAAGCAGGCCCGAAAGGAACAGGCTGTTTTCACCGGCCTACGGAGCCCGCCCGCCCGATGCTCTAGCTGAACGTGCGCGTCGAAGCGGTGCGGACTTTTCGCCAGGAGCCGTGGTCACGATGTTTGACCTTGCCCGCGGAGACGCCACGCTTAGTGTCGCTCACACGTAGAAATCCAAACCCCACGGCGGCGTTTGCAAGCGCCGCCGTTTTCCGCCTCAGATCACATAACTTTTCAACGGCGGAAACCCATTAAAACCCACCGCAGAGTACGTCGTCGTATAGGCCCCGGTGCCTTCGATCAGCACTTTCGCGCCAATCTCCAGCGAAACCGGCAACCAGTACGGTTCCTTCTCGTAGAGCACGTCGACCGAGTCGCAACTTGGCCCCGCCAGCACGCACGGCGCCACGTCGTCACCATCGAACTCGGTGCGGATGGGGTAGCGGATCATCTCGTCCATCGTCTCGGCGAGGCCGTTGAACTTGCCGATGTCGAGGTAAACCCAACGATTCGGGTCTACTGCCGACTTCTTCGAGATCAGCACGACCTCCGCTTCGATAATTCCGGCATTGCCGACCATGCCTCGGCCCGGCTCGATGATGGTCTCAGGGATGCGGTTGCCGAAATGCTTGCGCAGCGCGCGGAAGATCGTCTGACCGTAGGTGCGCACGGCCGGGACGTTCTTGAGGTAGCGCGTCGGAAAACCGCCGCCCAGATTGATCATCGATAGCTGGATGCCGCGCTCGGCGAGATCCCGAAAGACGGTCGCCGAAACCTTTAGCGCACGATCCCACATACGCGGGTTGCGCTGCTGCGACCCGACGTGGAACGACAGCCCATGCGCGACAAGGCCGAGCTGGTGCGCGAGTTCGAGCACTCGCGCGGCCATCACAGGCTCGCAGCCAAACTTGCGTGACAGCGGCCATTCCGCGCCCTCGCCATCGCAAAGGATGCGGCAGAACACTTTTGAGCCCGGCGCGACGCGCGCGATCTTCTCGACCTCGGCCTCGCAATCAATCGCGAACAGCCGCACGCCGAGCGCATAGGCGCGCGCGATGTCACGCTCCTTTTTGATCGTGTTGCCAAAGCTGATGCGATCGGGCGTCGCGCCCGCCGCCATGACTTGCTCAATCTCGGGAACCGAGGCGGCGTCGAAGCAGGAGCCAAGCCGCGCCAGCAGATCGAGGATCTCTGGCGCCGGATTGGCTTTGACGGCATAGAAAACGCGCGTGTCCGGCAGCGCTTTCGCAAAGCCATGATAATTCTCGCGCACGACCTCGAGGTCGACGACGAGACGAGGGCCCTCTTCCGGATTGCGGGCGAGGAAATCCTTGATACGATCAGTCAAAGCGGCATCCTCCGTGCGCGGCTTGGCGGCCGCGCTAAACGACAGACAGGGGATCGGAGGCGATGCGCTACCGCCCACGCGCGATGGAGACGCGCGAGCGTGCGTTGACCCGCCAACCGCGACCGCTCGATAGTCCGCGCATGACAGCACAAGGCCATCGCTCGCAGACCCCGAGGGCCAGATGCTGCGCCGTAGCTCCACACGCGAAGAACATCTTCGCCGTTTAGAGCCATCGTTTGGAAAGGAGGATTCCCTTCCGCACGCCCGGCAAGATAGACAAGCCTCTTCGGTGAGCCGACCTTTGGAGGGCCGACAGAGACCAAAAAAGCCCGGTCCGTCGTTGCTTCAAGTCGCGTCCCCCGTTGGGCGGGGTACACCGGTTATTCTCCGGCTGCCGGTTTTGTCTAAGGTGGTTAACTGGCCTCTTGTCCAGATCCCCACCGACCGACACACGACCACAGGCACGTGCGTATTGGGCAAATGTTTATTTGGGCGAATCGTTCGATATTGCAAGCGCTTTTTGAGCGTTTCCCGAATTTTTCCGCACTGTCGTAAAACTGTCAGAATCGTTCGCGCCCGCAGCGGTGCATTATGTCGAATGCATGACGCTCGTCGTAGCCGTACTCCGAGCGATTTTGTCTTCGAGCGGTATTGTCGATCAAGGCCGCTGGATCAGCTCTAGGTAGCTTCCCCTATGATACAAAAGTTAGCGGACTAGCAAAAAAGTTCACGTTAACTTTATAGAGCGGACGGTAAGATTTCGAGCCGGCCATACATATGTTGCAATGCATCATGAAAGTCTGTGCAGGCGCGTTTCCCCCGATCTGCGAAAGCCAAAGAAAAATCCCTGATGACTGCTATCGTCCGGCTGGCTCTTACGCGTCCCTACACGTTCGTCGTCATGGCGATCTTGATCTTGATTTTTGGAACGTTGTCGGCAATCCGCACGCCAACCGATATATTTCCAAACATCGGCATTCCCGTCATTTCCGTGGTCTGGAGCTACACCGGTCTGCCGCCGGACGACATGTCGGGCCGCATTCTCTCAGGCTACGAGCGCACGCTTTCAACGACGGTCAACGACATCGAGCATATCGAGTCGCAGTCGCTGGCGGGTGTCGGCGTCGTCAAAATCTATTTTCAGCCCAATGTGAACATCAGCGCGGCGCAGGCGCAGGTTGCGTCGATCTCGCAGACCGTTCTCAAACAAATGCCGCTTGGCGTCACCCCGCCCATCATTCTCGTCTATAATGCGTCAAGCGTGCCTATCATCCAGCTCGCTCTGTCGAGCGACACGCTATCGCAGACCGAACTCAACGACCTCGGGCAGAATTTCATTCGGCCGCAACTGACGACGGTCGCTGGCGCGCAGATTCCCTATCCCTACGGCGGCGCCGCACGGCAAGTGCAGATCGATCTCGATCAACAGGCGCTGCACGCCCACAATCTTTCAGCGGCGGACGTCGGCGCCGCGCTCGCCCGGCAGAACCTGATTACGCCGGTCGGCACCGAGAAGATCGGCTCGTACGAATGGACTGTCGATCTCAACGATTCGCCCAAGATCCTGAATGACTTTAATAATCTTCCCGTCAAAGTGGTCGACGGCGTGGTCGTCTTCATGCGCGACGTCGCCTATGTCCACGATGGGTCGCCGCCGCAGACCAATCTCGTGCAATTGGATGGTCGCAAAGGCGTGCTGATGTCGGTCCTGAAGATCGGCTCCGCCTCGACGCTCGATATTATAGCGGGAATTAAGGCTCGGCTGCCGGCGATCCAAGCGACTTTGCCGCCGGGCGTGACGCTGAAATATGTCGGCGACCAATCGGGCTTCGTCAAATCGTCGGTGGCGGCGGTCGTGCGCGAGGGGCTCATCGCCGCCGCGCTGACGGGCTTCATGATCCTGGTGTTTCTCGGCTCGTGGCGCTCGACGCTGATCATCACCGTATCGATCCCCTTGGCGGTGCTGTGTTCATTGATCGCGCTTTCCGTGCTCGGTCAGACGATCAACGTAATGACGCTCGGCGGTCTTGCGCTGGCGGTCGGCATCCTAGTCGACGACGCGACCGTGACGATCGAAAACATCAATCGCCACATGGAGGAGTTCAACGAGGACATTCTGACCGCGATCACGAACGGCGCGCATGAGATTATGCCGCCCGCGACCATTGCGCTCTTTTGCATCTGCATCGCCTTCGTGCCGCTGCTTTCGCTGGGCGGCGTTGCTGGCTATTTGTTCCGGCCGCTCGCGATGGCGGTCGTGTTTGCGATGATCGCGTCCTATCTGCTGACCTACACGCTGGTGCCGACGATGGCGCATTTTCTGCTGCGAAGTCAGCACAGCCATTCGACGCACACGGGCGACGGAGCGCCGCTGCCGGTTGGATTCTTTGGCCGCTTTCAACGCGGCTTTGAACATTATTTCGAGAAGCTGCGGCAGGGCTATCTCGGCCTGCTGCATCTGGCGCTTGCTCATCGCCTAAAATTCACCGGCGGGTTCCTCCTCATCGCGCTCGCGTCGCTCGGCCTGGCCCCGTACCTTGGTCAAGATTTCTTTCCCTCCGTCGAGTCCGGCGCGATCAAGATGCATTTCCGCGCACCCACGGGAACCCGCATCGAGGAGACCACGCGGCTAGCCGACGAGATCGAACAGAAGGTGCGCGCCGTCATCCCGCCCAACCGCATCGAGAGCGTCGTCGACAACATCGGCCTGCCTAACAGCGGCATCAATATTTCCTACGGAAATTCCGGCACGATCGGCGTGTTCGACGCGGACATGCTGATCACGCTGAAGGAGGGGCCCACCGCCACGGAAGCATTTGTGAAAATGTTGCGCGAGCAATTGCCGAAGGCCTTTCCGGGAACCACCTTTTCGTTCCTCCCCGCCGATATCGTCAGCCAGATCTTGAATTTCGGCTCTCCGGCGCCGCTCGACGTGCAGATCGCAGGCGGAAAGACTGCGGAGCGCCGTGCGTTCGCTGACAATCTGCTCGCCAGGATCAGGCACGTTCCCGGCGTCGCCGACCCGCGCATTCAAGAGCAATTCCAGAATCCGGGGTTGAAGGTCGATTTCAACCGCGAACTCGCCGGTGTGGTCGGACTGACCGAAGGCGACGCCTCCAGCAGCATTCAGGCGACATTATCGGGCAGCACTCAGACCGCTCCAACCTATTGGCTCGATCCGTCGAACGGCGTTTCCTATCCGGTCTCGGTGCAGACGCCGCAGTATCGCATCGACTCACTGGGCGATCTGAAGAACCTGCCGTTGACGGCGGCGCAGTCGACGCAGTTGCTGGGCGGCCTCGCGACGTTCACGCCCGAGCCGCTGAACGCGGTCGTCACGCATTATAACATCCGCGACACCACCAACATCTATGCGACGACGCAAGGGCGCGATCTCGGCGCCGTTGCGGCGGATATCCAGAAAATCGTCGATGAGACGCGCGGGCAGTTGCCAAAGGGCGCGACCATCGCAATTCGCGGACAGGTCGCCACGATGGCGAGCGCCTATCAGGACTTGCTGATCGGCTTGGCGTTCTCGATTGTGCTGATCTACCTGCTAATCGTCGTCAACTTCCAATCCTGGCTCGATCCGCTGATCATCATCATGGCGCTTCCCGCGGCTCTGGCGGGCATTGTCTGGATGCTGTTCCTGACAGGCACTACGTTATCGGTCCCCGCGTTGACGGGCGCTATCATGTGCATGGGCGTCGCGACGGCCAACAGTATTTTGGTCATCAGCTTTGCGCGTGAGCAACTTAGCGAGGGCAAGACCGCCATCGAGTCCGCGCTTGCTGCGGGCACGACGCGTTTCCGTCCTGTATTGATGACCGCTTTGGCGATGATCATCGGAATGGGCCCGATGGCGATCGAGCCGGGTCAGAATGCGCCACTCGGCCGCGCTGTCATCGGCGGCCTGCTTTTTGCTACATTTGCAACGCTCTTATTCGTCCCCACGCTGTTCAGCCTCGCGCATGGACGGCGCGCCGCGCGAGCACAAGCAGCCGAGCCTTTGACGAGCGGCGAGCCTTCGACGGGCAAGCCGTCAATGACGGGACTGCCGTCCCATGCCTGACCCGGAGATTTCAATGTCTTCTGAAACGCTCGTCCCGCCAACCAAACCACGCCGGGTTGTGTTCCTGATCGGCCTCGTCGCCATGGGCGCGGTCGCTGCTGCCGTATTTGGCGTCGCCGATCGCGCCAAGAGCAAGCAGGAGGTCGCTGACTGGTCTGATCAGCAGGCTGTCGCGACTGTACGTCTGGTGCAGCCAGAACACAGCTCCGCTGAAGACGAACTGGTGCTACCGGGCAATGTCAGTGCGTTCACCAGCGGAACCATGTTTGCGCGGGCCAGCGGCTATGTGACGTCGTGGGATACCGACATCGGCGCGCATGTGATCAAGGGCCAGACGCTGGCCGTTGTTTCGGCGCCGGATCTCGATCAGCAACTCGAAGAAGCCAAGGCGCAGATCATCCAGTTGGACGCTGCGGTCCGACAGGCTCAGGCCAACGCCGACCTCGGCAAGGTAACGGATCAGCGAACTTCGAAGCTGGTCGTGCAAGGCTGGTCGAGTCAAGCCCAGGGCGATACGGACCATCTCACGGCCTCGTCACGGGAAGCGGCGCTCGCGGTTGCGAAGGCGAACGTCGTGGCGCAACAGGCGGCGGTCAACCGGCTGACGGAGTTGGCGGCCTTCGAGCAAGTGAAGGCGCCGTTCGGCGGCGTGGTGACGGCGCGCAATGTGGATGTCGGCGACCTCGTCAATGCGGGCGGCACGACAGGCCGCGCGCTGTTCCAGATCGCCGACATTCACCGCATGCGCATTTACGTGAACGTTCCGCAGGCGTTACTCGGCGAATTGCGGCCCGGCATAAAAGCCACGTTGCACCTTCCCGGACAGCAACAGACTTTCGAGGCCGTGTTGGCGTCCACCTCGAACGCGGTCGCGGAGAACTCGCGCACCGGTCTGGTTGAACTGCAGGCCGACAATCCCGCGGGCAAGCTGTGGCCTGGCTCGTTCGCGGAGGTTCACTTCCATATTCCCTCTGATCCAAGCACGGTAAGCATTCCAACCACGGCGCTTATCTTTGGCGTGCGAGGAACGCAGGTGGGCTTTGTTGACGCAGACGGCAAGGTTGTTTTGAAGCCGGTCGTGCTGGGTCGCAATCTCGGCAATCGGGTTGAGGTTCAATCGGGCCTGACGCTCGCGGATCGGGTGATCGACAGCCCGCTGGAATCCACCCAAAACGGCGACGTCGTGCATGTCGCGGCAGCCAAAACCGCGGCCGCGCCCGCATTGACGGCGCAGAAAGCGGACTGAGACACGTCCTTGCGGGCTGCTAGCCATATGAGTAGACTTTCGCGCCGGCGCGTACAGGGCATGAAATCCTGACATCGCTGGCGGGAGGTCGCCGCCGATGCTCAATTCAAAGCCAGACTCGCGCGCGGGCGATGCTATCGAATGGGCGTCCCGTGGCGAAATACAGGCGCTGCAACTCACGCGCTTAAAAGCTTCGCTGCTTCACGCCTATGACAACATCGCCGCGACCAGGCGGAGGTTCGACGCGCTAGGGCTGCATCCCCGCGATATCCGCCAATTATCGGACTTGTCGCGGTTTCCGTTCACCGACAAATCCGACCTGCGCGACAATTATCCATTCGGCTTGTTCGCTGTGCCGCGCGAAAAGGTCGTGCGCATTCACGCCTCATCAGGCACGACGGGCAAGCCGATCGTCGCCGGCTATACGCAAGCCGACATCGATATCTGGGCCGACCTCATGGCGCGAAGCCTGCGCATGGCCGGCGTTCAGCCCGGCATGCTCGTGCATATTGCCTACGGTTACGGCCTGTTCACCGGCGGCCTTGGCGCGCATTACGGCGCCGAGCGGCTTGGCTGCACGGTCGTGCCAGCCTCGGGCGGCATGACCGATCGCCAGATCAAGCTGATCGATGATTTCAAGCCGGATGTGATCATGGTCACGCCGAGCTACATGCTGGCGTTGCTCGACGGTTTCGCCGCGGCGGGTTTAGACCCTCGGCAATCCTCGCTCAAGATCGGCGTGTTTGGCGCCGAGCCGTGGACGCAGGCGATGCGCGCCGAGATTGAAGCCGCGTTCGCGATCGACGCGGTTGACC
>JAYTRP010000406.1:0-4365 GCA_043746145.1 Hyphomicrobiales bacterium
GAAAGGGTCGAAGCAGCGGGATTTAGAGTAGCGAGGATCATTGCCGATGCCGAGCCAGCCACCTGCGCGCAAGGCCCAAATGACATGCAATCGAGAAGACACGACGCCATGGAAAAAAGCATCATCAAGTCCCATGCAAACAAGCATGTTGTCCGGCAAAATGCTCGCATCGAGAAATTGAAAGACGCGGTGCTTCGCTGTTTCCACGGTCGCGATGTAGCGGGCAAGCCCCTTTAAAGCCGGGCGCAACTCCTTGCGTGGTTCGCCGAATATCCACCAGAATTTTTGATAACTCTCACGGTTGTTCACCGCGCGGCCATTTGGCTTCCCTTTCTCGTCCACGCAATCTCTGACTGTTGTCAAAACGTGCTGATAAACCTCAGGAAAGCGCCTGCGCACATCGCTCTCCACTAACCCGAAGAGATCGATGACCATCACGCCGCGCGGCGCCGCCATTAGATCGCGGCCGTTGCGGTACAGGCGAATGTGCTGATCGAGGCCTGGCCTACGTCCGAGACCCAATAGCTCGGCTTCGCTACGCGTTACGATAAAACCATCGCCGTGAAGTTTCACGCCCGGCGAGCACAGAAACTCGTTCGCTTGAAGCGCAAACGCCTTTGTCACATCGGTCCCCACCGTCAAATCGCTGTTGATCGCTCCCGCTGTCGCCCGCAGCTCCACACTAGGCTCATCCGTGTCGAGCCCCTCCTCCTTCGTCACCTCCCAAAGCACGCCGTCCTGCGCGCCCTTGGCTACAACCGTCATCGCGATCCGCACCGCCGCCGCGTCGCGCGTCGCCTTGGTCCAGGGGTGATCGGGAATCGCCATCAGCAGCGAGACCGGCGGCTTGCCCTTGAAATGGCGCTCCATCACTTTGCGCTGGAAGACCTGACTCAGCGAGTTGGTGGTGACGAGGCCGAAACGCAGTAGCGGCGCGCCCTTATGCGTCAGCAGTTCCGCCGCGTGGTCCCACCAATACATGACGAAATCGGCGCTCTCGTTCATGTGCGGGTGGGCGGCCCACAGAGCTTGCGCATAGCCCTCGCCTATGCGCCCCCTGATGTCCTTGCCGCCCACGAACGGCGGGTTGCCGACGATGTAATCCGCCTCCGGCCATGCTGGACGCCTCGGATTTATGTAGCGCCAGACTTCGACCCGCTGGCCCTCGCCGTCGGTGCGTTCCAGTGGCCGGCCGCGCTCGTCGCGCGCCAAACCCTTGGCGTCCCAGGCGAGCACCGCGTCCATGGTGGTGATGGTTTTGAAGTCTCGCAGGATCGGCTCGGGCGGGACGCCGCCCCGGGTGCGAAAATGCCATTGGAGGTAGCCGATCCACAGCACCAGTTCCGTGATCGCCGACGCGCGCGGATTGACTTCCAACCCGAGGAACTGATGCGGATCGATGGTCTTGAGCTGGAATTCCGCGAAGCGCGACTGCGGCGACAGCGAGGCCAGCGCGTCGAGCACTTCGCCTTCGAGCCGTTTCAGGAGTTCGAGCGCGACATAGAGAAAGTTGCCCGTCCCGCAGGCGGGATCGAGGATACGCAATGCGCAGAGCTTGTCGTGAAAGTCTTGCACGATCGACATGGCGCCCTTCGCATCGCCCTGCGCGCGCTTGCCGCCCGCCGCCGACTGGACGAACGCCCATTCCGCCTTTAGCGGCTCCATGATGGTGGCGATCACCAATCGTTCGACATAGGCGCGCGGCGTGTAATGCGCGCCCAGCTTGCGGCGCTCGGATGGGTTGAGCGCCTGTTCGAGCAGCGTTCCGAAAATGGCGGGCTCGACCAGTCTCCAATCGGCCTTCGCCGCCTCGAACAATTCGCCGATTTCCTCGCGCGGCAGTTTGAACGCCGTGCGATCTTTGAAAAGGTAGCCGTTGAATTTCTTCACGTCGCGCTCGATCGCGAAGGAAAAGCCGCCGACGTCCATCGCCTCCCACAATTGCCCGACGAGGCGGGGAAACAATTTTGGATCGGCGACGCAGCGTTGCAGCACGTCGCGAAAACTGCCCTTGGGCAGCAGCTCCACATCTTCGGCGAACATCGTGAACAGGCAGCGCATCAGGAACAGCGCGACCGCCTCCGAATCGTAGAGCGGTGCGCCCGCCTTATCGCGCGCATCTTCCAGATGCTTCGACACTTTGGCGAGCCGTTCGGCAATTTCGCGCGTCGCCTTGGCGGCGATCTTGGTCGGATCGAGTTTGTGAGGATCAAGCCAAATATGGCGCAGGCGCTCGCGAATTTTCTCATCACGCAAATCTTCGAGGAAAATCCTGTAACCCTGACGATCGGGAAATTGCGCGTAATTCTTTCCCTGTCCGCTGAAGTCGGCATAAACCTCGAAACAATGCCCGACGTCGCAGACGACGAGAAACGGCGGCCAACCCTCGGACGTCGGCAACGCCTTGGCGTATTCTTCGGCCTGCCGCCGCGCGCCGATCATCAAAATGTCCCAGGCCCGCGAAGCGGTGCGCCTGCCGCGCTGAACGGGGCCTGACTCGACGGATTCGAGCAAGTTTCCCTGTTCGGGAATCGCCTTCGCCGCGCCGGGGCGATAGCTCTGCTTGGCTTCGAGAACGAAGCTGCCCCGCTTGTAGAGATCAATCCGGCCCGGCGATTTGGAGCCGTCCGGCTGGCGGAACGTCACCGCCCTTTCGAAGACATAAGCGTGGCGATCGCGTCGCGGGAAGCCTGATCGGGTCTGGCGACGCCAAGCGCATCGCATAATTCGGACAGAACAATCGCGTAGTTCGCACGCTCCTGCCCGCCATCGCCCGCGGACCAGCGCGTGATAAAAGCTTCGATGTCGGCGCGGGGAACTGGCGACGGGGCGTTCATTGCTGCTTTTGCGATTTTGTGTCAGGTTAATTTGACAAATCCTGTCCGCAAATCGCGCGCAGCGATAGCCTATAACATCGCTGGCGGCCGTCGTTGCGAAAGCATAGCGAGGCGACGATGACCGTCCAGCATGGATCGCTTTGCCGCACTCGCATTGAAGGTCAGCGGGCTGGGGCATTCGCTTTCCCGTCACCCTGGCGGCGCGGCGCTGGGTGGGTTACATAATCGTCGCGCCCAGCGGAGCATTTCCATGTTCGAGAAACGCGAAGAAGGTTTCGAGCGCGCGTTCGTCCACGACGAGGAGCTGCGTTTCAAGACGCTCGCGCGTCGCAATGGGCTGATCGGCCTTTGGGCGGCGGAAAAGCTTGGGCTTGGCGGCGCCGAGGCGCAGGCCTACGCCGATGCGCTGGTCGACGAACAAATCGTCGCTGCGGACGACGAGGCGCTGATCGCCAAGCTGTTTACGGCGCTCGCGAAAGTCGCGCCCGCTATTTCAGAGCATCGGTTGCGACGGCGGCTGGACGAGGTGGGGGCGCAGGCGACGCTGCAGATTCAAGCGGGGCGCTGATTGCGCGCGATAGGCGCGAACTGCGAGACAACCTGTTCGTAGACGGCGCGCTTGAACGGCACGACGAGACTGGGAAGCGCTTCCCAACGTTCCCAGCGCCAGTCTGCGAATTCGGGGTTATGCTTGCCGTCGGCGGGCCGCGCGACGTTGATTTCGCTCTCGTCGCCTTCGAAGCGAAACAGGAACCACTTTTGCGCCTGACCTCGATATCTGCCGCGGATCCGGCCGCGTGAATCCGGGGGAAGGTCGTAAAGCAGCCATTCCGGCGCTTCGGCTAGCAGCGAGGCCGAGGTGACGTTGGTCTCTTCGAACAGCTCGCGCCGCGCCGCCTCAAACGGCGTCTCGCCTTCGTCAATTCCGCCCTGCGGCATCTGCCACTCGTGACCGGCAAGCAATGCCACATCGCGATCCTTCTTGCGACGGCCGACGAACACGTCGCCGGAGCGATTGACTAACGCTACGCCCGCGCAAGGGCGGTACTCTGGAAACATTGGCATCAAGGGTTCGCCCGCGCGCTCGAGGAAGGCTTGCGCCCGACGAGCGCCGACAGGGGAACGAGCGCAATGCCCCTGCCCTCCAGCCCCACCGCCCAGCGCGCGACCCGCTCGACCCCGATCGGCAGCCCGCTCGCAACGCCGATCGCGGCGCCCTGATGGCGCGCGATGTCTTCAAGCCGCTCCAACGCGGCCGCGATGGCGTCCGCCGTCGGCGCGGCGTCGATCATCACGTCCGCCCTCCCCATATCGAGGTCGAGCGTCGAGGCGATCTCGGCGGCGCGGCTGAGCGGCGACGAGCCATCGTCGAAATATTCGAGACCGCGCGCGCCGATTTCGGTCAGCACCGGCGTGAATGCGTGGGGATCGGCGGTCAGCTTGCCGCCGAGATAGTTGGTCACGCCGACAAAGCCGGGAAACCGCCCCATCTGCCATTCGAGCGAGCTTCGGTTTTCCGCGTCGCTGA
>JAYTRP010000407.1:0-4363 GCA_043746145.1 Hyphomicrobiales bacterium
CTGCCGATTTCTGCAAGGAGCGGGAACGGACAAGAATACCGTACAAGACATCCAAAGGGCGCTTGCCGCGGGTCAACCGATTCGGCGAGAGATCCTGAACTACCGCAAGAGCGGCGAACCGTTCTGGAACGATTTAACGATCGACGCGCTCCACGACGCCACTGGCGCGCTGATCGGGTTTGTCGGCGTTCAATACAATTCAATCTCCACCGGGATTGCTCGGGTCGAGCAAGCGGACGCGGAGTTTCGGCTTGAGCACATCGCGGCACATCTGCCGGGCTATCTATTTCGTCGGGTGCTTAAGGCCGACGGTTCGCTCGACGCCCCCTACTTTGGCGCGCTCGTGCGCGCGATTATGGGTGTGGGGGAAGATGTCGCAATTACCGCGGCCGATTTCTACCGCCACGTTCCTCCGCCCGATCATGACAGACTCATGGCGGCGATCGCAAAGTCGGCCGCCAATATGTCGCTCTTCAACGAAGAGTTTCGACTAATCTCCGCGGCCGGAATCTTTCACTGGTTTCGTAGCACGGCGCAGCCGCGCCGAATGCCGAACGGCGACACGGTGTGGGATGGTTTTGCCCTGGAGGTCAGCGCCGAAAAGGCGGCCGACGCACAGTTGGCGTACCTCGCCTTTCACGATTCCCTGACGGGGCTGTCCAATCGTTCGCGTTTCAAAAACTCCCTGCATCGGGCGATTGACGCCGTACTGCCAGACGAAGAGCGGATCGGCATCTTTTTCATCGATGTCGATCAGTTCCAGAACATCAACGAAACTTTTGGTCAGGCTTTGGGAGACAATGTCCTACGCGCCGTTGGCCGTCGGCTTGAAACCTTGGCGGATGAGATTGGCGGCTTGGTCGCTCGTCTGGGCGGCGATGAATTTGCGCTGCTGCTTCCCGCGGTCCCTTTCACGCGACCGGTCGAAGTCGTCGCCGAATCGATTGTCCAAGACTTGGCCCAACCGATGCAGATCGACGGCCACGAGATCGCGATCCAGGTTTGCGTCGGCGCCGCCACGCTTCCCTTGGCGCCGGAACCCGCGCAACCGATCGCTGCCGACATAGGCAGCGGACTCATGAAGCAAGCAGATCTGGCTCTGCGCGCAGCCAAACAGAACGGACCAGGGTCATTCCGCGTCTATGCCGCCAAACTGGACGGTCGCGCGCATATCCGAATGGCCCTGCGACAATCGATGCGCCAGGCGATCGACGAAAATCAGTTCGAACTCCACTACCAGCCCATCGTAAGTCTCTTAACCGGTCGGATCGTTGGAGCGGAGGCGCACGTCCGATGGGATCATCCCGAGCTTGGACTTCAACGTCCCGACATGTTCATCTCTCTAGCCGAAGCGTCAGGCCTCATTGTCCCGCTAGGAGCTTGGATCATCGAAGAGGCAATGCGCCAAGGGCAGGCGTGGCGGCGCACTGGGCGAGAAGCGCCACGGATCGCGATCAACGTCTCCAGCGTCCAATTGCAAAAACCAGGCTTTCTGGCCACGGTCGAGCGCGCGCTCGCAAGAACCGGAGCCGACCCGCATGAGTTCGAGTTCGAATTGACGGAAGGGCTGTTGATCGAAGCGTCGCCTGAGATGATCTCGATCCTCAACGCAATCAAGGCGCTTGGCTTCCGCATCGCGATCGACGATTTCGGCGCCGGCCATTCGACGTTCAGGTATTTGCGCGACTTTCCTATCGACAAGATTAAAATCGATCAGACTTTCATCAGGAAGCTCGTTCCCAATTCGAATGACGCGATCATCGTAAGAGCGATGCTCGCCCTTGCGCATAGTCTCGGCACCGACATCATGGCGGAGGGAATCGAGACGGTGGCGCAACGCGATTTTCTTCTCGCCGAAGGATGCAAGGTCGGTCAGGGATATCTGTTCAGCCTGCCGCTGACCGCGACAGACTTTGGTTGGCTCCTGCAGTGTCGCGTCACATTGCCTATGTCATACGCCTCCTCGCCGGCCTTGCCATCTTCGAGCTAATCGACCGACAGTCAGGATTAAGATGCTCGCCGCACAAGTCGCTTCCGATCGAGACCGCTCCCCAGGCCCCTGGACAAGCCGGTCGCCAAGAAGGCGACGGGCATCCGCGGCTTTGACGAGATTACCGAAGGAGGTCTTCCAAAGGGCAGGCTGACGGCGATAGTTGGCGCGGCCGGCGCTGGAAAGACAGTGTTTGCCTGACAGACTCTCGTCAATCGGCAAAGGGACGCTGACGAAGCCGCAATTTTCGTGACATTCGAGGAGCCGATAGGTCAGATTCGAAGTAGCGCCGCCTCCTTCGATTGGGGTCCTGGCGCGCTCGCCGAACCGCTCTTCAATCTCGTTGACGCGCGCACCCCGGCGGATCCATCGTGTCGGGCGCTTTCGACCTGTCGGGCCTGCTCGCTGGTCTCAGCGCTATCCAGGCGGAGACCGGGGCGTGCAACATCGCGTTCGATGGCATCGACATGCTGCTCAGCAATCTTAGAGGCGGTCTGGCGACGACAAGGCGGCGGCGGGCCTCATGGCCCAACCGGGCCGCAGGAGGCCGCTTTGAGCCGCGCGGCGGCGCCCGCGAAGGCCGACAATACTTTTTCGGCCGGCAAACTTCGCCTCTACATCGCCCGGTCAACGCCAAACTCGACCCGAGCCGAACGCAATCTGATGGCGGCGTCAAGTGAACTCCCTGCCGCTAAACAACAGATCGATCTCGAGGCGATCGATATATTTACGCACCCAAAGCGAGCCATCACCGATGGTGTCATCGTCACTCCCGCCTTGATTATCCTCGGGTCAAGCGGGCGGACCATGATCCTCGGCGATTTTGCCGACGAAAAGAGGTCGAAGCTCCCAAGCCAAAGCCTACAGGAACTCATGCTCTGAACATCGGGACTGGCGCTGACGCCCCCGCCTCAGTTCTCACTTGGTTTTTTCGGGGGCCGCGCTGAGCCCGGCGCAGGCGCGGGGAGCAGACCGTGTGGAAACTCGCCTCGCCTGGATTCCCGAATTGCAGCCGCAGCATTAGAGCGCATAAAGCGCCAAACGACGATACTGCGGACAGCGCCATCAGCTTTTTGATAAAGTGACAGAATTGTCGCTTGAACCGAGCTTCGGCGCCAAAAGCAAAGCCGGAGTTTTTCGAACTTATGATATATTAACGAATTCAACGCGATACCGAGTATGTGGTCGGGATCGTTGTTGGAGCATCTTATAATAAACATGTCTTGTGATGGCAATCTCAGCTCAGTAAGACGTTCAGCGGGTGTATGCCCGTGTATTCTCCGGTCGGGCAATGGGACATGGAAAACTCCAAAATCATGATTACAGACGGTGGACTTGCTGATTCCGGCGAGAGAGACACGGCGCCTCGGCACGGGCTTCGGTCGGGGTTTTTAAACCGCCGGTCGTTTCTGTTTGGCTCTGCAGTCAGTCTTGGCGCGCTAGGGCTAACCGGTTGTGCGATATCGGACGGCATGAGCCTCGCAGAGGCGGCAAAGCTCTACGGGCCGGCGCCCGACGAGAAATTCCCAATCCCGGCGGTCGATGTCAGCAAGATCAATCCGAAGTTTTTTCGCCGGACGGTCCGCTATGACAGCAATGAAGCGGTCGGAACGATTATCGTCGATCCCCACAGTTACTACGTTTATCGCATCGAAGGCGACGGAAACGCCACGCGCTATGGCGCCAATGTCGGCCGCCAAGGGTTCCTGTGGAGCGGTGAAGCTTATGTCGGGCGCAAGGCGGAATGGCCTGTCTGGACACCGCCCAAGGAAATGATCCAGCGCCAGCCAGAGGCGGCCAAATATGCCGGCGGCATGCCGCCAGGTCTAGACAATCCGCTCGGCGCCCGCGTGCTCTATCTCTATCAGAATGGCGCTTATACGCTTTTCACGATCTACAGCACCAGCGACCCTGAGACGATCGGGACCAATCTTACGAGCGGCTGCACCGGCCTTATTAGTCAGGATATGCTCGACCTCTATTCGCGAACGCCGATCAAGACGAAGGTGGTCGTCCTGACCGCATAGGCGACAGTGCAGCCCCGGTCCATGCGCTGCTGTCAAGGGCGGCGCTGAGAACTAAGCGGTTCGTTAGAGTTATAGCCATTGTGGGGTGCAGCGGTTGATTGCCGTAGAGGCCCCGCGGCCACAATAGCGTCTCCGTCAGCCGAGAACGCGACGTCCCATTGCGCTTCGATCCCGGCAATCTACACTATACGTCCCCAGCGGCCGTCATATCCGCTCCGCACGCGAGCGTTTATCGACGTGTTGAAGGACTTTAACGGGAACCTGGTAGAGCGCCAACAACCAAGCCCAATGCAAGCATTGGCGATTCTCAGCCAGACCCCATCGACGCCCCCGGACTCAAACAACC
>JAYTRP010000408.1:0-4362 GCA_043746145.1 Hyphomicrobiales bacterium
CCTTCTATGCCGGCATCGCCGCTGACAATGATGGCCGGGCGCGATCCCAAGCGTACCGGCGATAATCCGGGCAATGGCGCAGCCGTTATTACGCGCACGCGCACCCAGGCCAAACGGCCAAACATGTACCGCGTTCTACTTCTAAACGACGATTACACGCCGATGGAGTTCGTCATTTCGATTCTGCAGTCGTTCTTCAACAAGACCTCTGAAGAGGCGACGCAGATCATGCTGCACGTCCATCACAGTGGCGTGGGGGAATGTGGCGTCTTCACCTACGAGATCGCCGAAACCAAGGTTGCGCAAGTGATGGATCACGCGCGCAAGAATCAACACCCGTTACAATGCATCATGGAAAAGAAATGAGGTCGCGATGCCCGTATTTTCCCGAGCGCTAGAAAAGACGCTGCGTAGGGCGCTCGCAATCGCCAACGAACACCGTCATGAACTCGCCTCGCTCGAACACCTGCTGCTTGCGCTGATCGACGATCCCGACGGGGCCGCTGTCCTGCGGGCTTGCAACGTGGATCTCGAGGTCCTGCGCAAAAACGTCGCGCGCTACATCGACACCGAGCTCGAGAGTCTCGTTGTCGACAATGGCGAAGAGGCGAAAGCGACTGCAGGCTTCCAGCGCGTCGTGCAACGGGCGGCGATCCACGTTCAGTCCTCGGGGCGCGAGGAAGTGACCGGCGCCAATGTTCTCGTGGCCATCTTTGCCGAGCGCGAGAGCCATGCCGCCTACTTCCTGCAGGAGCAGGATATGACGCGCTACGACGCCGTCAATTATATCAGCCATGGCATCGCCAAGCGCCCCGGCCTTTCCGATCCGTCCCGCTCGCCGCGTGGCGCTGACGAAGATGGAGAATCGCGGGAGTCTCGCGAGACCAAAGACAGCGCCGACGGTAAGAAAAAGGAAGGCGCATTAGACGCTTATTGCGTAAACCTCAACCGCAAGGCGAGGGAAGGGCGTATCGACCCGCTAATCGGTCGAGAGAACGAAGTGCAGCGCACGATCCAGGTGCTCTGCCGCCGCCAAAAGAATAATCCGCTGCTGGTCGGCGATCCCGGCGTTGGCAAGACCGCCATCGCCGAGGGCCTCGCCCGCAAGATAATCTCTAACGAAGTGCCGGAAGTGTTGGCGGGCGCTACGGTGTTTGCGCTCGACATGGGCGCGCTGCTCGCTGGCACGCGTTATCGCGGTGACTTCGAGGAGCGCCTTAAGCAGGTTATGAAGGAGATCGAGCAGCATAAAGACGCGATCCTGTTCATTGACGAGATCCACACGGTAATCGGCGCCGGCGCGACTTCTGGTGGCGCAATGGATGCATCTAATCTCCTCAAGCCCGCGCTTGCGCAGGGCTCACTGCGCTGCATCGGTTCGACCACCTACAAGGAATACCGCCAATATTTTGAGAAGGACCGAGCGCTCGTGCGGCGGTTCCAGAAGATCGACGTGAAGGAGCCTAGCGTCGAGGATGCGGTGGAAATCCTGAAGGGGCTCAAGCCCTATTTCGAGGACTTCCACAAAGTCCGCTATACTCAGGAGGCCGTGAAGGCCGCCGTAGAACTCTCGGCGCGTTACATCCACGACCGCAAGCTGCCCGACAAAGCGATCGATGTGATCGACGAAACGGGCGCCTCGCAGATGCTGCTGCCCGAGGCCAAGCGCAAGAAGACGATCGGCATCAAGGAGATCGAGATAACGATCGCCACAATGGCGCGCATACCGGCGAAGACTGTCTCGAAGGACGACAGTGAAGTGCTGCAACATCTCGAAGAGACGTTGAAGCGGGTCGTCTACGGCCAGAGCGAAGCGATCACCGCGTTGTCTTCGGCGATCAAGCTTGCCCGCGCGGGCTTGCGCGATCCAGAGAAGCCGATCGGGTCGTACCTGTTCTCCGGGCCGACCGGCGTTGGCAAGACCGAAGCGGCGCGCCAACTCGCGTCCAGTCTGGGACTGGAGCTGACACGCTTCGACATGTCGGAATATATGGAGCGCCATACCGTGTCGCGCCTGATTGGCGCGCCTCCCGGCTATGTCGGCTTCGACCAGGGCGGACTGCTGACCGACGCAATCGATCAGCATCCCCATAGTGTGCTGTTGCTGGATGAAATCGAGAAGGCGCATCCGGACCTGTTCAACATCCTGTTGCAGGTGATGGACCATGGCAAGCTTACCGATCATTCCGGTAAGCAGATCGACTTCCGCAACGTCATACTGATTATGACCACCAATGCGGGTGCGTCCGACATGGCGCGCGAAGCGTTCGGGTTCCATCGCAACAAGCGCGAGGGCGACGACACGGAGGCGATCAACCGGCTATTCACACCGGAGTTCCGCAATCGGCTCGACGCGATCGTGCCGTTCTCGCGGTTGCCGCGGGAGACGATTGCCCTCGTTGTCGACAAGTTCATCCTCCAGCTCGAGGCTCAACTCGCTGACCGCAATGTGACGATCGAACTGACGGACGAGGCGCGCGCTTGGCTTGTCGCTAACGGCTACGACGAAGCGATGGGCGCGAGGCCGATGGCGCGCGTGATCCAGGCACAGATCAAGACGCCCCTCGCCGACGAGGTGCTGTTTGGTCGCCTCAAGAACGGCGGCATCGTTCGTGTCGTTGTCACCGGAGACGATGCAGGCGGCGCAAAGAAGCTCGGCTTTGTCTATCCCGAGGGACCGGCACAGCCGCGACTCGAGCGCGACCTGCTGGTTGCAGGCCGCGAGCGCGCGGCCGACCCGCGCCGGGCCAAACCCCGGCGCAAGTCGGAAACGGCGTCGGACCCCGACGACGACGCGCCGGGCGAGGTTTCGTCGTCGGAGCCGGAGACTACCTAACCAGACCAAGCTACGGGCGGCGCCGAATTCGCGGCGCTGCCCCGCTTTCAGGACTGAGTTAGGCTCTAATCTATGGCGCTAGGATTGACGCGCGATAAATCGCGCCCCGTGGCTTTTATGGCCTCGCATTTGATGACCACACCGGTTTTTACAGTTCGTGAAGACGCAACAGTACGCTCAGCCGCGTCCCTTATGCTTACACACCGGCTTGGCGCTCTGCCGGTGGTGAGTGTTTCTGGCGCACCGATCGGCATAGTCAGCGATGGCGATCTGCTAGGCCGCCGCCAGCGTGATCCCCACCGCGAGTGGTGGCTCGACCTTCTCACCCACGGCTCGCCCAGACGAGAAGCGCCGCGTTTCGTTGGAGAGCGGCTCGTGAGCGGTGTCATGACAGCTCCGCTGATCACGGCCGCCCCAGATATGCCTGCAGGGGAGATTGCTACGCTGATGCGCGGGCATCATGTAAAGCGCTTGCCGGTCGTTGCGGAGGGAAAGCTGGTCGGTATCGTCAGCCGCACCGACCTGCTGCGTCTCGTCGAGACGGAGACCAAGCCGCTTTCTGACGGGCTGCCTGCCAACGCGCTGCTGGAATTTCTCGAATCGATGATTGGCGGCGCTTCGCTGCGTGGAATCTGGCCGCGTCTAGAGAACTCGGTAAGTAAGGATCATGTGGCGGCGCCTGCATCGAACAAGAACGCTTTTTCGGCGAAGACGCTTCAGGGTGACGTTCAGACCTTTGCCGACGAAAAGCGCGACCACCTGATTGCTGATCGCGACGCGGCCCGCCTCAAGCGGCAGCGCGACGTGAAGGTGTTACTGCAAGCCCATCTCCAGGAGGCTTTCTGGCAGGAACTCCTGATTCATGCAGAGGCCGCGGCTAAGAACGGTGAACTCGAAATGTTGATGCTCGCGTTCCCGTGCGAACTTTGCTCGGACGGCGGGCGCATGATCGACGTTGCCGAGCCGGGGTGGGAGAGCACGTTACGAGGCGAGGCGGCCGAGGTTTACACTCGCTGGCAAAAGGAGCTTGAACCACTGGGTTTTGGCGCTCAGGCCCGCATCAATGGTTACGACGAGCATGGCGTGATCGTCGAAGCGGGGCTGTTCCTGAACTGGGGATGAGTGTCGCCTATTAACTCAGCTCCGCCGAATAATGACGGCGGCCCGAAGGCCACCGCTCACTCCTTCACGCCATTGCGGCTTTCAGGTTGTCATCGATCTTGTCGAGGAACGCGTCCGTCGTCAGCCACTTCTGCTCGGGGCCGATCAGCAGTGAGAGATCCTTCGTCATATAGCCGGCTTCGACCGTATCGACGCAAACTTTCTCCAGAGTGCTTGCGAACTTGCCCAGCGCCTCGTTGCCGTCGAGTTTGGCGCGGTGGGAGAGGCCGCGCGTCCATGCGAAGATGGAAGCAATCGAATTGGTCGAGGTCTGTCGCCCCTTCTGATGCTCGCGATAATGGCGCGTCACCGTGCCGTGTGCAGCTTCTGCTTCCACGGTCTGCCCGTCCGGCGTCATCAGCACG
>JAYTRP010000409.1:0-4361 GCA_043746145.1 Hyphomicrobiales bacterium
TATCACAGGTTCGACGTTTCAGGAAGGAAATGGCGCCCTCTCACGAGTAGCCCGGCGCATTAGCCGGTCCGCCCACCCTGCTCTTCCGACTTCGGGACCGCCGCAGAAGGCTGACCGGGTCAGCCCCGCTCTGGCGTCTCTGATTCCGGATGCTCCGATTCCGCAGTCTCGGGTTGCGGAGCCTTAGGCCGCTGCCGTTTGCGCGTCTGCACGTGGATACGTGGGCCTTCGACTAGTCGCACCACCGCCCCCCAGAGAGTGCGCACATCCTGCTCGGTCATCTGTAGCCGATGGAACAGGTTGCGCAGGTTGCGCTTCATGCGCGGCGCTTTGCCGACGGGGCGAAAGAACCCAGCGGCGTCGAGCTTCTGCTCCAAGAATTCGAAGAATGCGATCGTACTTTCTCGCGTCGCTTGCGGCGAGACGGCTCGCTGCACAGCGGGCGCGGCGGCTGCGTCGCCGTGCGCCGCCTTGAACCATTCATAGCCGACCAGCAGCACAGCCTGTGCGAGATTGAGTGAGGCATAGGCGGGATTAGCGGGAAAGGTCACAATCGCGTCGGCGAGCGCCACCTCGTCATTGTCGAGCCCGGTGCGCTCGGGGCCAAACAGCACGCCGCGCTTTTCTCCGTGAGTTACCCCCTCCGACATGGCGAGAGCGGTTTCCGACATGGCGAAAGAAGGCGTCAGCACGATCTTGGACTGCCCGCGCTCGCGCGCAGTGGCCGCATAGACATAGTGCAGATCGGCGACGGCTTCCTTAAGGCTGCCGTAGACACGAGCTGAATCGAGCAGCGGCGCCGCGCTCGCCGCCGCGGCATAGGCGACCTCGCGATATTCGTCATGGCGCGGCCAGCCGGACTTGGGATCGACGAGCCTGAGGTCGTCGAGCCCGAAGTTCGCCATCGCTCGCGCGCACATGCCGATGTTTACGGCGAGCTGCGGCCGAACTAGAATCACCACGGGGCCGCCGCCAAAAACCGCTTTCGTTTTATCCGTGCCGGCTCCGACCATATTTCCCCGCTCTGCGCAGCACAGAGCATGTGTTCAATTCGGCGGCAGGAAGCAAGTGCGGGCGGATTCAGACTGCCGTTAGCGCGGCGACCAGATTGGCGACTTCGGTATCCAGATCGAGCGAAGCAGCGACAGTGACCGTGTCGGGTTCGCCCTCGGGCGATTCTAGCGTCGCAAACTGACTGTCGACCAGAGATGCCGGCATGAAATGCCCGCGACGTTCGGCGACGCGAGCGCGCATCACGTCCTTATCCGCCTTGAGGTAAGCGAATCGAAGCCCGTGCCCCGCAGCCTGACGCAGACGATCGCGATACACCCGGCGCAACGCCGAACAGGCGATGATCGTGCGATGACCTTCAGCAAGCCTCGCGCCGATTCGGTCGAGCCAGGGCCACCGGTCTTGGTCGGTCAGCGCATGGCCCGCGGCCATTTTCGCTTTGGCGGCTTCGCTGTGGAAGTCGTCGCCATCGAGGTATTCCGCATCGAGCTGCGTCGCCAGCCGTGCGGCGACCGTGCTTTTGCCCGAACCCGAGACGCCCATCACGACCACCGCCAAGCGGTCAGAGGCAGGCGGTGATCCCGCCGTCGACGTATAGGATGCAGCCATTGACGAAACTCGACGCCTCCGAAGCTAAAAACACCACCGCGCCCTTGAGTTCATCCACATCGCCCCAGCGGCCCATCGGTGTGCGGTCGGCGAGCCAAGCGGAAAACTTCTCGTCTTCGACCAGCGCCTGGTTGAGCTCCGTGCGGAAATAGCCGGGCGCAATAGCGTTGATGCGAAGCCCGTGCTTGCCCCAATCGGTCGCCATGCCACGGGTCAGCATCTTCACCGCGCCTTTCGAGGCGGTGTAAGGCGCGATATTCTTGCGAGCGAGTTCGCTCTGCACGGAACCGATATTGATGATGCGCCCGCGTCCCCGCGCGATCATCGGCTTGGCGACGGCCTGCCCAACATAGAAGACGCCATCGAGATTGATCGCCATCAGCTCACGCCAAGTCTCGGCGGAAAAATCCTCGAGCGGGCCGCGGCGTTGAATGCCGGCATTGTTGACCAGGACGTCGATTGGTCCGACCTCCTGCTCGATCCACTCGACCGCCTCGATCACGGCTTTTTGGTCGGTCACATCGAAAGCCGCGCCGACGGCCTCAATCCCCGCCTGCATCAGTTCGGCGGCGGCCTTTTCGACCTTATCGCCGTCGCGGCCATTGATAACCACGGTTGCGCCAGCCTCGCCAAGACCTTGGGCAAGCGCAAGTCCAATGCCCCCCGACGAGCCCGTGACCAGCGCGACCGCGCCTTGCAGCGAGAAAAGAGCTTGCATGCTAGGCGTCACGGAGATTCTCGCGGTCCTGAACAGGCGCAAAGCCTTAACGCGCCGCGCGTGGCCGCGCATCAGAAAAGAAAGGCTTCAGGCGTCTCGCGCCGCTCTAATCACGTGGCCGCCGTTCTTTCGCGGTGCGCCGGCGGCGGCGGGAGCCAATCGAGCGAGAATTTCGGCAGGCCCCCAGTCCTCGATTTCGGTAAAGCCGAGACGTTGTAACTCGCGATGCAAGTCTTCGGTGGTGAAATAGCTCAGGAACGGCTCGCCCAATTCCGCGACGCTCGCCGCGAGCTTCTCATAAAGCTCGCGCTGGACTAAATCGGTCATGGTCTCAGCCGGGTTTGTGTAATCGAACACGATCTCGCCCCCTGCCGGCAGCATGGCCACGTACCCAAGCGTCGCGAGCACCGCAGCGCGGCTCAGGTACGGCGTCACGCCAAGCCAGATGAACATCGCGCGCCGGTTCTCAGCGAATCCTGCCTCGCGCAACGCCTCCGCGAGCCCCACCCGCTCGAAATCGCAAGCGGCGAACACGAGATGCGCCGGCGCCTCTATCCCCGCCCAGGCGAGCCGCCGCCGCTTCTCGATCTGCGTCTCGGGGCGATCGACCTCATAGACGACGAGCCCCGCGCGCGGGCTGACGCGGCATGCGAAAGTGTCGAGCCCAGCGCCGAGCACGACGATCTGCCTTACGCCTTCGTCGATCGCCTTGAGCGCCGCGTCCTCGGCGATTCTGCTACGCAACGCGATGAACAGACGAAGCATGCGGCGCTCGGGATTGGCGACCGCCTCAGCGAGCGCAACCTCTCCCTCCTCGCCGAGAATTTGCATTGCGAGCGGATCGGCGAAAATGCGACCGCCTTCGAGCGTCTGATGCGCGGCGCGGTGACCCGCGGCGCCGATAGCAGTTCGACTGAAACGACCTTCGAGCATGGCCCGATCTTACAGGCCGCCTCCCGCCGCGTCGACCGGCCTTGCCTTTTTCCCTGAGCCCGCGCATAGGCCGCAAAACTTCTGACATGGCGGGCGCCCCTTATGGGTTTCAAATGCGGCATCGTCGGCCTGCCTAATGTTGGCAAGTCGACCCTCTTCAATGCTTTGACGCAGACGGCGGCGGCGCAGGCGGCAAATTATCCGTTCTGCACGATCGAGCCCAACGTCGGCGACGTCGCGGTGCCTGACCCGCGGCTCGATGTGCTGGCGTCGATCGCCGGCTCGAAAGAGATCATCCCGACCCGCCTCACCTTCGTCGACATCGCCGGGCTCGTCCGCGGCGCCTCCAAGGGCGAGGGCCTGGGCAACCAGTTTCTTGCCAACATCCGCGAATGCGACGCGATTGCGCATGTCGTGCGCTGCTTTGAGGACGGCGACATCACGCATGTCGAAGGCAAGATCGACCCGCTGTCCGACATCGCCACGATCGAGACGGAGTTGATGCTGGCCGACCTCGACAGTCTCGAGCGCCGCGTGCTCGCGATGGAGAAGCGCGCCAAGACCGGCGACAAGGAGGCGAAGGAGCTGCTCGACCTCGCCAGCCGTGCCCTGGTTGAATTGCGCGAAGGCCGCCCCGCCCGTTCGATCGGCGTCTCGCGCGAAGAGCGCAAGTTGTTCGCTTCGCTGGGCCTGCTCTCGTCCAAGCCCTTGCTCTATGTCTGCAATGTCGAGGAAGCGTCGGCCGACAAGGGCAACGATTTCTCGCAACGCGTCGTGACCCAGGCGGCGAGCGAGGGCGCGGCTTGCGTGGTCGTCTCGGCAAAGATCGAGAGCGAAATCGCCGTGCTGCCGCGTGAAGATCAGAAGGATTACATGGAGGCGGTCGGGCTCGAGGAGCCGGGCCTCAACCGCTGCATCCGCGCCGGCTATGGCCTGCTGCACCTCGTCACGTTTTTCACCGTCGGCCCGAAGGAGGCTCGCGCCTGGACGGTCGAACAGGGGTCGCGCGGACCGCAGGCGGCGGGCGTGATCCACACCGATTTCGAGAAGGGCTACATCCGCGCCGAGACAATCTCCTACGCCGATTTCG
>JAYTRP010000410.1:0-13169 GCA_043746145.1 Hyphomicrobiales bacterium
GGCGCCAACGCGAGTTGGGCGGTCGGGCTGCTCGCCTGCGTCGCAATCATCTACGGCGTCTTTGCCGGGCGACGCCGGCGCGCGAGCTATAATTTTGCACTGCGCCCGATCTGGGCGGAGATCACGATAGCCGTGCTTTGCTGCGCGGTCGCAATCGGCGCGACGATGCTCGTCAACGCCTATCCCTGGCCCGAACGAGTCGCCGCCCGATGGGCGGAGGAGCACAATATCGCCGTGCCGGAGGGGGGCCTGTTCATAGCGACCGGTTTCGCGATTCCCGTGCTGATGGCGCTGGTGGCGGGTGGCGTGATGACTTTCGTCGCCCGACGCACGCGCTTTGGCCGCTACGTGTTTGCGACCGGCGGCAATCCAGAGGCGGCCGAACTCGCGGGCGTCAACACCCGGCGAATTACCGTGATGGTGTTCAGCCTGATGGGCGGGCTTGCCGCGGTCTCGGCTTGCATCTCGTCGGCCCGGCTCGACAGCGCGACCAATGTGCTCGGCCAATTCGACGAACTCTACGTGATCGCGGCGGCGGTGATCGGCGGGACCTCGCTGGCGGGCGGCGTCGGTACGATCTACGGCGCGCTGATTGGCGCGCTTGTCATTCAGTCGCTGCAATCGGGAATGGTGCTGCTCGGCTTCGACTCTGCGTTTCAGCAAATGGTCGTCGGCATTGTTCTCGTTGGCGCGGTCGGGATCGACACGTTCTATCGCCGCCGTACGGCGAAGGGGTGAGCCATGGAATCCAGGGGAACGCCGCTCGTCGAGATGCAGGACGTCTCGATCGCTTTCGGCGGCATCAAGGCTGTCGATCACGCCTCGATCGATCTTTATCCCGGCGAGGTTGTGGGCCTGCTCGGCCACAATGGCGCTGGCAAGTCGACGCTGATCAAGTGCCTTTCGGGCGCTTATAAGCGTGACGGGGGGACCATTCGGGTCGCCGGCGAGGAGGCGCAAATCGCCAATCCGCGCGACGCCAAAGCCTATGGGATCGAGACGATCTATCAGACGCTAGCCCTTGCCGATAACGTCGACGCGGCTGCGAACCTTTATCTCGGGCGCGAAATCCTCACCCGATGGGGTACGCTCGACGATGCGGCGATGGAGTCGCAAGCGCGCAAGGTGATGGGCCGGCTGAACCCGAACTTCCGTCGTTTCAAAGACCCGGTGATGTCGCTTTCTGGCGGCCAGCGCCAGTCGGTCGCCATTGCGCGCGCGATCCATTTCAACGCGCGCATCCTCATCATGGACGAACCGACGGCCGCGCTGGGCCCGCAGGAGACGCGCCAGGTTGGCGAACTGATCATGCAACTCAAGGCGGACGGCATCGGCATCTTCCTGATTAGCCACGACATCCACGATGTTTTCGATCTCGCCGACCGAATCACTGTGATGAAGAACGGCAAAGTGGTCGGGACCGCGAACGTCAAGGATGTCACTAAGGATGAAGTGCTTGGCATGATCATTCTGGGCAAATGCCCGGCGGGGGCAATCCCAGGTCCGGGCGCGATGGCGGCATAGGGGGGCGGCTTTTAACGTTGCTTGTCGTCGAGGCGGCCCTTGCTCATGCCGCCCTTGCGCCTTATAAGCCCCGCTCCCCGCCGTTTCCGACACCCCTGGAGGCGAGGCGAGGAATTACTTTTAAGGAAAACTCGACATGGCAGCGATCAAGCAACTCGCGGCCGTGACGCGTAGCGGGACAGGCAAGGGGGCCGCCCGCTCCGTTCGTCGCGACAGCCGCGTTCCCGGTGTAATCTATGGCGGCGGCGAAAAGCCCGAGCCAATTTCGGTCGACTATAAAGAGCTGAACAAACTCGTCTACGCCGGCCACTTCCTCACAACCAATTTCGAGCTGGAGCTCGATGGCCGCAAGGAGCGAGTGCTGCCGCGCGACTATCAGCTTGATGTCGTGACGGACCGGCCGCTGCATGTTGATTTCCTGCGCCTGCGTCCTGGTTCGCGCGTGCGCATCGCGGTGCCGATCCACGTCGTCAATCGCGAAATCTCGCCTGGCGTCAAAAAGGGCGGCACGGTCAACATCGTGCTTCATTCGATCGAGTTGTTCGCGCCCGCTGACAATATTCCCGAGGCGATTACGGTCGATCTCGCCACCTTCGATTTCCACGATTCGGCGCATGTGTCGTCGCTCTCGTTGCCCGAGGGCTGTCGCCCCGCGAATACGACGACCGACCGCACCGTGGTGACGATCGTGCCGCCGACCGTTATGCAGGAAGAGACTCCAGCCGCCGGCGCTCCGGTGACCAGCGCCGCCGCTCCGGGCAAGCCGGGAGCCCCAACAGCCAAAGCAGCCGCTCCCGCCAAAGGCGCAGCTCCCGCCAAGGGCGCCGCTCCGGCCAAGGGCGGCGCAGCGCCGGCCAAGGCGCCTGCCGCCAAGCCGGCCGCGAAGAAGTAACGCGGCGCTCGCAAACGCCGTACGGCCCGTCCGCACACGCGGGCGGGCCTTTTTTATGAGGTTTTGAGATGATGTTGATCGCCGGGCTCGGCAATCCCGGCGCCCGCTATGCCCGCAACCGTCACAATATCGGTTTCATGGCGATCGAGGCGATCGCGCGCGAACACGGCTTTCCCGCATTTCGCCCGCGCTTCCAGGGGCTGATCTCTGAAGCGCCGCTGGGCGGCGATCGCGCGGCTTTGTTGATGCCGCAAACCTTCATGAACGATTCAGGCCAAAGCGTCGGCGAAGCGCTGCGCTACTACAAGCTCGAACTGAAATCCGTGCTCGTCCTGCACGACGAACTCGATCTTCCGCCTGCCAGACTGCGGGTCAAGCTTGGCGGCGGCAGCGCGGGCCATAACGGATTGCGCTCGATCACCGCGCATATTGGCGCCAATTACAAACGCGTGCGGCTCGGCATCGGCCATCCCGGCGCCAAGGAGCTCGTCTACCCCTACGTGCTCGGCGACTTCAGCAAGGCGGAAATGAATTGGGTGGAGGCGCTGTGCGACGCGACCGCGCGGTTCGTTCCTTTGCTGGCCAAGGCCGAGGACAACTCGTTCCAGAACAAGGTGCATCTGGCGATGGAGGCGGCGGGGTTGTAGCCGCGGGCGACTGGAGCGGCGGGAGCAAAAAAACTCTATCCATGCTCGACGGCGCCGAGCCTTCATTCTAGCACTATGATCATGCCAGCTAGCAAGCAAAAGCAGCTCAACGTGCGCAGCGACGAGGCGTACCAAACCGCGCATGATGTGGCCGAGCGGCTTGGAACCACCACGACCGAAGTCGTGATCCAGGCTTTGCGTGAATTTAAATCCAGCCGGCAAATTCCAAGCCGGATCGTGACGGTTGAACAGGCGGACGCTAACCTCGCCGCATTGCTAGATTCGGTGCGATCTCGAACGTTGGGCAGGACTGCGGAGCTGTCATCCGATCACGCCCACCTCTATGACGACTTTGGCCTGCCAAAGTGATTGCTCTCGACACCTCGGCCTTGATCGCCATTGTCGCGAACGAACCGGAAGCGGGAGCGTTCGCGAGGCTCATCTCTCGTAATGATTGTCTAGTCGGCGCTCCGACGCAGATCGAGGCCGCCATGGTCGCTAGTCGCGACGCTCGAGGCGGCGCCTATCGCGATCTGCTCAAGATACTTTCTTGGAAGAACGTTTCGATCGTCGATTTTACGGCCGAGCACACCGCGATTGCATACCGCGCGTTTCGTGATTTCGGAAAGGGGCGGGGGCATCGCGCTGGACTGAATTTCGGAGACTGCATGACCTACGCTGTGGCGAGCCTCGCGTCGACGCCGCTATTGTTCAAGGGCGACAACTTCGTTCACATCGATATTCTATCCGCATGGAATCCCTGACTATCTGCGCGAGTGTCCGCCGCTAACCCTTGGCCGGCCGCGTCCCAAAAATAGCCGACCCCACACGCACATGCGTCGCGCCGAGTTGCACCGCCAGCGGCCAGTCGGCGCTCATTCCCATCGAGAGCTTGCCGATCCCGTTGCGCCGCGCAATCTCGGCCAGCAGCGCAAAATGTGGCGAGGCGAGTTCGTCGGCGGGCGGAATGCCCATAAGGCCCTCGATCTCCAG
This sequence comes from Hyphomicrobiales bacterium, assembly GCA_043746145.1. GTDB lineage: Bacteria > Pseudomonadota > Alphaproteobacteria > Rhizobiales > Beijerinckiaceae > Roseiarcus. Next base: position 4,057 of record JAYTRP010000410.1, read on the forward strand.
CCCATGCACGACGCGGCAAGCGTCAAGGAATGCGTCCGCCTCCCCCGGCAGCACGCCTGCTTTTTGCGCCTCCGCGCCGGTGTTGACCTCGACATAAAGGCGCGGCCGCTTGCCGGTCTTGTCCATCGCGACGGCCAATGCGCCGGCGATCTTGTCGCGGTCGATCGTCTGGATCACATCGAACGTCTCGACCGCCTCGCGCGCCTTGTTGCTTTGCAGTGGGCCGATCAGGTGCAATTCGATAGTCTTGCCGACCGCCGCCGCCCGCTCGCGCAGATCGGTCCATTTGGCGATCGCCTCCTGCACGCGATTCTCGCCAAATACGGTCTGGCCGCCCTCGCCAATAGTTGGCCAGATCTCATCTGCGGAGAACGTTTTCGACACGGCGATCAACGTGGTGGCGTTAGGCGCGCGGCCACAGTCTTGCGCCCGCTTCGCAATCGCCGCGCGCAAGTCTAAAAGCCGTGCGACTGCGCTTCCCGACGGTTCAACCATGCCGAGGCTCCTCTCGCGCTTGACGCCCTAAGCGCCTTCCCCTATAGACCTTCGACCCTAAACGCCAGGGCCGAACCGGCGGACAGCGACGCTTTTCGCAGTGTCATTCCCGTAAGCCGATCGGCCACTAATTCGAGACTTTAAGGAATTCACGATGTCGCGCCGCTGCGAGCTGACAGGTAAGGCCGTCCAGTCCGGCAACAATGTCAGCCATTCCAACCGCAAGACGCGCACGCGCTTCCTGCCGAACCTTTGCCAAGTCACGCTGATCTCCGACGCGCTAGGCCGCTCGATTCGCCTGCGGGTCGCTGCGGCGGCGCTGCGCTCGGTCGAGCATCGCGGCGGCCTCGACAGCTTTCTTGAAAAAGCCCACGAGGATGATTTGTCGCCGAATGTGGTTCTGTTGAAGCGTGAGATCATGAAGAAGCACGCTGAGGCGGCCGCTACGGCGGCGTAAGCTTAGCAGCTTCGCAACACTTTGAAGGCGCGAACCCCGGTTCGCGCCTTTTTTTGCGTTCGCGTCCACCATTGCGACTTACCCGAATCGGCGCTTCATTCCTGCTCGAACCTGCACTATCCTGACGCCCAAACCGCAGGGAGCATTCGTATGGCCGAGCTGGACCCGATCGTCATCGTCGCTGCGGCGCGCACGCCGATGGGCGGCTTTCTCGGCGACTTGAAGGACGTGCCCGCCGCGAAGCTCGGCGCTTGCGCTATTGCCGCCGCGTTGGAGCGGGCAGGGCTGCGCGGCGAGGATGCGGACGAGGTCGTAATGGGCTGCGTGCTGCCGGCGGGACAGGGCCAGGCCCCCGCGCGACAAGCGAGCCTGGGCGCTGGCGTGCCAGTCTCCGTCGGCGCGACGACCATTAATAAGATGTGCGGTTCGGGCATGAAGGCCGCAATGTTTGCGCACGACCTGCTTCGCGCCGGCAGCGCAGACATCGTGATTGCCGGCGGCATGGAGAGCATGAGCAACGCACCGTATCTGCTCGAACGGGCGCGGACCGGCTATCGCATGGGTCACGGCAAGATCATCGACTCCATGTTCCTCGACGGGCTCGAGGACGCTTATGACAAGGGTCGGTTGATGGGGACTTTCGCCGAGGATTGTGCGCAGGAATATCAGTTCACCCGCGAAGCGCAGGATTCCTTCGCGCTCGCGTCGTTGGAGCGCGCCAACCGCGCGATTCGTGAGGGCGCTTTTATCAGGGAGATCGCGCAGGTCGAGGTTAGGTCCGGCAAGGCGGTGACGCAGGTCGCCACTGACGAGCAACCGCCAAAAGGGCGTCCCGAGAAGATCCCGACCCTGAAGCCTGCATTCCGCGACGGCGGCACGGTGACTGCCGCCAATTCGAGTTCCATCTCCGACGGCGCGGCGGCGCTGATCCTGATGCGCGAGAGCGAGGCGGACAGGCGCGGTCTGCAACCGCTCGCACGCGTGATCGGCCATTCCACGCATGCCGCGGAGCCATCGCGTTTTCCGACAGCGCCGGTTGGGGCGATGCGCAAATTGTTCGAGAAGACGGGATGGCGCGCCGGCGACGTCGACCTCTACGAGATCAACGAGGCCTTCGCGGTGGTGGCGATGGCCGCGATGCGCGACCTCGACCTGCCGCATGACAAAGTCAACGTGAACGGCGGCGCCTGCGCGCTCGGCCATCCCATCGGCGCCTCGGGCGCGCGCATTCTGGTGACGCTGCTCGCCGCTCTCCAAGCGAAGTCTCTGAAGCGCGGAATCGCGTCATTGTGCATTGGCGGCGGCGAGGCGACGGCCATGGCGGTGGAGCGCGTATAAAAAGATTCGTCGCACATGTCGAAACGGGCGACAATCGGCCGTCTCTTGTTTGGCGCTGGCACAGCGCTCTTAAAGGAGTTCGACATATGCAATATTTATTGTTGATCCATGGTGACCAGGACGCAATGGCGACCGCGCGCGAGAGCGACGTGTCGGCGATGATGGCGGCTTACGGAGCCTACACACAGGCTCTCAAAGAAGCCGACGTTCTTCGTAGTGGCGAACGTCTGCACCCCGCCTCCAGCGCCACGATCGTGCGCACTAAGAATGGCAAGACCTCGGTCGTCAACGGCCCCTATGCGGAAGCCAAAGAACAGCTTGGCGGCTACTACGTCATCGAAGCTCAGGACCTCGACGCCGCGATCACTTGGGCCGCGCGCTGCCCTGGCGCGGCGCAGGGCGCGATGGAGGTCCGCCCGATTTGGGGGATGTAAGCGCCCACGAAACGGCTGAGGCTGAGGCGGCGGCGACGCGAGTCGCGCGCTTCAGCTACGGTAAGTTGCTGGCGTTTCTAGCGGCGCCCGGGCGCGACGTTGCGGCGGCGGAGGACGCCCTCGCCGACGCTTTCGCCGCCGCGCTCGAGACTTGGCCTCGGCGCGGCGTTCCCGAAAATCCCGAGGGGTGGCTCGTCGTCGCGGCGCGTCGCCGTCTGATTGACGGGGCGCGCAGTCGACGCGGCGCCGAGGCCGCCTCGGCGGCGCTCGCGCTGATCAGCGATTTAACCCCGGAGAGAACTGAAATCCCCGACCGCCGGCTCGCTCTGATGTTCGCCTGCGCGCATCCCGCGATCGATGAAGCGATCCGCGCGCCCCTGATGTTGCAGACAATTCTAGGACTGGACGCGGCGGCGATCGCCTCGGCGTTTCTGATCTCGCCCACCACAATGGGTCAGCGGCTTTCGCGCGCCAAAGCCAAGATCAAGCAAGCCGGTATTCCCTTTCGGGAGCCCGACCCTGAACAGTGGCCCGAGCGGATCGGCGCCGTGCTGGACGCCATCTACGCCGCCTTCTCGCATGGTTGGGCGCAAGCTTTTGCCGACGATCCGCGGGGCCGCGATCTCGCACAGGAGGCGATTTGGCTCGGGCGTGTCGCAGTTTCGCTGGCGCCTCGCGAACCAGAAGCGGTGGGACTGCTCGCGCTCATGTTATACGCCGACGCGCGCCGCCCCGCGCGCCGTGATGCGTTGGGACGCTTCGTTCCGCTGGGCGAGCAGGACATGGCGCGCTGGAACCATGCAGCAATCGACGAGGCGGAGCGATTGCTGCGCGCCGGAGCCGCATTGCGTGCGCCGGGCCGCTTTCAGCTAGAGGCGGCGATCCAATCGGCGCATGCGGCGCGGCGCGAGAGCGGCCGAACCGATTGGGCGGCCATCGTCGCGATCTACGACGCCTTGCTCGTGCTCACCGGTTCGTCCGTCGTCGCGGTCAATCGCGCGGTCGCGATCGCAAACGCACGCGGCGCCTACGAGGGCCTGCGGGCTTTATTCGCAATCGATGCGGCCGAACTCGCGAGCTTTCAGGCGTATTGGGCCGCCCGGGCCGATCTAGAAGCGCGCCTCGGCGACGCCCATGCCGCGGAGAGCTACCGTCAAGCGATCGGCTTGGAGAGCGACCCGGCGACGCGGGCGTTCTTGCTGGGGCGGCTGGCGGGGCTGGGGGATGCGCAATGACCGCTGTTTTCTAGGCAGGACAAGACTCGCCGGCATTTTTTGGGAACGTCGGGCGCCTTCGGCTGGATGCTCGATTCAATTCTGGCTAAGCCCAGAACCACCGCATAAGTCTCCAGTAGGTTTCCACGGCGTGAGAAGCGGTCCGAGTTCATGCCGTCCCACGAAAGCTTTTTTCCATTCGAAGTTGTGGTGCAGGGCATCCCAGTTTCTTTACAGAACAAGGGAAAAGGTAGTCTGCGAGACAAGTGGAGGCAATCGGTCAAAGTTGCCGCACTCAAGCGCCGCACGGAAACCTCGCAGTTTGGCTGGCTCGACGCTCGCCCGCCCGCGCTCAGGATCTACTATTTCCGCAGGGATCCGATGCAGGGCGACATCGACAATATTATCAAGCCGATCATGGATGCATTAAGGAGAGCAAAGCGCTTTTGCCTGGTTCGGTCCTGCAAGCCCTCGTTATGAGAAGTTACCTTGATCCCGAGGTTGAGCGGCGCCTGCGACCCTTGATCGACCTTAGGAATCGCATTGCGCATGCGGATCTCAGAACGGAACCTTGGGAAGAAGACGTTTCGCTAATCCTGACCGCCATTGTGGACATGCTCGCCGCGGACGATTCCTAGCGCTCGCGAGGCTACCCGAGATGCATATTTGCGACGCCACCCAAAACCCTTGACCGCCGCTGCTCACGTATTAGACCCGTGCGCATGGCGTACAGCATTCGCTCTCCCCGCTCGTGGACTCGCTCTCCCCTGCTGCTGAAGCTGTTCGTCGGGCAGCATATCGTTAATGGCCTGAGCGTGGCTGCCGGGGTGTTGGCGGTCGGGGTGGTCGCTGCGGCGCGGTTCGGGTTCATCGGCGCGCAGCCGGCCGTGCTGGGCGCGATCGGCGCGAGCATCGGGGATTTTCCGGCGCCGTTGCGCGACAAGGCGCGCACGATCACGGCCGGCTTCGTCCTCGCCATTTTCTCAACCAGCCTCGTGCTCGTCGCTCAGCGATCCGTGATTGGAGAGATCCTGGCGATCGGCGCGATCTCATTCATTGCGGGGATGGTGACCGGGCTCGGACGCTGGGCGCTGGCGCTGAGCATGCAGTTGCTGATCCCGATGGTGTTGATTCTCGGCGTGCCGCCGACCACGTTGCGCGCCGCGCTGGCGATCGAGGCGCTTTTCGTGCTCGGCGGGATCGGTTATCTCGCGGTCGCCGTGGTCGTGACCCGGCTCGTCTCGACCAGCGACCGGCGACTGATGGCGAGCGAGAGCTTTCGCGAACTCGCAGCCTACCTTCGCGCCTACGCACGCTTTACCGATCCGCATCTCGACCTCGCCGACATTTATGGCCGGGTGATTCGCCAGCATGCCGCCTTGTCCGAACAGCTTCAGGGCGCGCGTGCGATCCTGCTCGAAAATCCACATGCGACGCCCGAACGCGCGCGACTCGCCGCGACAATAGGCATTCTGCTGGACACGCTCGATACGCTGGTCGCCGCGCAATGCGACTTGCCGCATCTCAGAGATGCGCTCGTCACGCGCACGCTGATCGAGCGCATCGGCGTCTTGCTGCGCGCGGCGGCGCTCGACCTCCAGCACCTCAGCCTCGACCTGCTCGCCAACCGTTCGCCCTCCTTGCCAGCCGACCATTCGCTCGCCCGAGATGCGACGCACCGGGAGGCTATGCGGGTCGTTGCGCTCCAGGAGACCTCGCCGGCCACGCGCGCGGCGATCGAGCGCACGATGGCGCGGCTCGACGCGACGCGCGTGCATATCGCGCGGCTGGAAAAGACCCTGAGCGACGACGACGAGGCGCAGGCTGCGATCGGGTCGATCACGCTCTCGGCGTTCCGTCCCCAGCGCTCGTTCGATCCGCGCCCGTTGCTTGCGCATCTGACGCCGGATTCGCCGGTGTTCCGCTATGCCACGCGGCTGGCGCTGGCGATGATGGCCGGCGGCATGATCGCGGTCGAACTCGGCGACGAGCGGCACGGCAACTGGGTGCTGCTGACTATCTCGGTGATCCTGCGCGCCAACTATGGCCTCACGCGCCAGCGCCGCAACGATCGCCTGATTGGCACACTTATCGGATGCGTCGCGGCCTCCGCTGCGGTCGCTTATCTCTCGGTCGGCGCGCTTGTCGCCCTGCAAATTATCTCGCTGGCGGCGGCGCATGGCTTTGCGCGGCAGAATTACCGCGTTACCTCGATCAGCGCCTCGATGATGGCGCTCATCTCGCTGCATCTCGCCGAGCCAAACTTGGCGTCGCCGATCGTCGCGCGCCTGACCGACACGCTGATCGGCGCGGCGATCGCGCATTTGTTCAGCTATTTCATGCCAACCTGGGAAACGATCGAGGCGCCCCGGGTTGCACGCCGCCTGCTGCAGCGCGCGGCGGGCTATGCCGACATCGCGCTCCGGCGCAACGCTGTCGAGCAGGACTACCGGCTGGCCCGAAAAGACTTCATGGAGGCGCTCGCCGCAATGTCGGATTCCGCCGTTCGCATGGGCGGCGAGCCGCAAGGGGCTAGGCGCGCGCTCGATGAAATGACGGCGATGCTGATAGCAGCCGGCGTGCTATCAGCGCATGTGGCGGCGGCGCGGCTGGATATTCTCGCGGCGGAGGCTGCGCTCTCGCCGACCGTGCACGAGCGCACGGAATTGACGCGCCGCTGGTTGGTGGCTCGACTATCCGACGGGGCAAGCGTCTCTCGACGCGCTCAGCCCGACGACGCACCGCTGGGGCGACTGCGCGAGAGCGCGATCGGTCTGGTCGAGGCTGCTGGGACCTACGAACGGGCCGCCAAGGTCCCTGAAGCGGCCGATTGACACGCGGCGGCTAATCCACGACGCTGGCGTTAAGAAAGAACCGGGGAGCGGCGCATGAATGCCGAGGCTTCATCGTCCGGCGAGCGCGTTTCGGTCGAAATTTCCGGCGGAATTGCCGAAATTCGCCTCGACAGACCGGATAAACTCAATGCGCTCGATCCGCGCATGTTCTCCGCATTGAGCGAGGCTGGCGAGCGTATGCGCAGAGCCCAAGGCCTGCGCGTCGTCGTGCTGCACGGCGCCGGCCGCGGCTTCTGTGCGGGTCTCGACATGTCGACGTTTGCGGGTATGGCGGGCGGGGGTGACGCCGATCTCTCCGATCTCGCCGCACGCACCCACGGCCTCGCCAATGCGTTTCAACATGCGGCCTATGTCTGGCGTGAGCTGCCGGTTCCAGTGATCGCGGCGATTCATGGCGTCGCGCTCGGGGGTGGGCTGCAGATCGCACTCGGCGCGGATATCCGTTACGTCGCGCCTGACGCGAAGCTCTCGATCCTGGAAATAAAGTGGGGCTTGGTTCCCGACATGGCCGGCATCGCGCTGATGCGCGAACTCGCCCGCGCCGATGTGATCCGCGAATTGGCGTTGACTGGGCGCGTCTTCTCGGGCGTCGAAGCGGTCAATCTGGGCTTCGCCACCCGCGCTTGCGCTGATCCGCTTGCCCAAGCGCGCGAAACGGCCTCAGAAATTGCGTCGCGGTCTCCCGATGCGGTGCGTGCGTTGAAGCGGTTGCTCAACCGGTCGACAGATGACGCCGCCGCCGCGATCCTGATCGCCGAGTCGCGCGAGCAGGGAGCGCTGATTGGTTCACCCAATCAGGTCGAGGCGGTGAAGGCGGGGCTTGAACGTCGCCCGGCGCGCTTCGTCGATCCGTGATTTTTGCGCTTACAGAAACGCTAAGCGCTTCCCAGCGCGCGCCATGATGGCGAACATCTCTTTCCCTGCGGAGCTTTCACATGTTTCAGGCTGGCCTGTTCAAGGACAAGAAGATCCTCATAACGGGCGGCGGCACGGGCCTGGGCAAGGCGATGGCGGAACGGTTCCTCGGCCTTGGAGCCGAGATCGTAATTTGCGGACGCCGCAAAGCCGTGTGCGACGACACGGCCGCGGAACTGATGCGCGACCACGGCGGTAAAGTCTCCACCTATGGAATCGACATCCGCGACGCCGCCGCGGTCGATGCAATGGTCGAGGATATTTTCACGCACGGGCCGCTGACGGGGCTCGTCAACAACGCCGCGGGCAACTTCATCTCGCGCACCGAAGATCTGTCGCCGCGCGGGTTCGACGCGATCGCCAATATCGTCATGCACGGCACGTTTTACGTGACTCAGGCGGTCGGCAAGCGCTGGATCGCAGGTAAGCATCGCGGCGCCGTGGTGTCGATCACAGTAACCTGGACGCGCAACGGTGGGCCGTTCGTGACGCCCTCGGCGATGAGCAAGTCGGCGATCCAGGCGATGACGATGTCGCTGGCGACTGAATGGGGCCGCTTCGGCATCCGGCTCAATGCGATCGCGCCGGGCGAAATCCCGACCGAGGGCATGAGCAAGCGCCTCTCGCCGGGCGCCGATCCCGGCGCGGCAACGATCGCCCGCAATCCTCAGGGTCGCGTCGGTAATATATCGGAATTGCAGAACCTTGCTGCGTTCCTGTTGTCGGACGGCTGCAACTGGCTGTCGGGTGAGACGATCGCGATGGATGGGGCGCAGGCGCTCGCCACAGGGGGCAATTTCTACGAATTGCGCAACTGGGGCGATGGCGAATGGCAAGCGGCGCGCGACGCGATCCAGGCGCAGAATGCGCGCGACAAGGCCGCTCGATCTTGATCCCCTGAACTTAGGAAATGCTGCAATGTCAGTGTTCAGCTTCGACCGCCCAGATTTTATGCGCGAGGAGGAGATCGTTCTTTTCGAGGATTCGGTCGGCAAGTTTTTTGACGCGCACGCGCCTGAATCGCGCGTCGCGAAATGGCGCGAGGACAAAATCGTCGAGCGTGTGATGTGGCGCGAGGCGGGCGCTGCGGGCCTTTTGTGTCTAACGATCCCCGAGACGTACGGCGGCGCTGGCGGCGATTATCGCCACGAGGCTGTCCTCATGGAGCAGATCCAGAAGAAGGGCGTCGACGGTTTTGGCGCTTCGCTGCACAACGCGATCGTCGCGCCTTATATCCTGCATTATGGTTCCGAGGAGCAGAAGCAGAGATGGCTACCGCGCATGGCGAGCGGCGACATCGTCGGCGCCATAGCAATGAGCGAGCCCGGCGCCGGCTCGGACCTGCAAGGCGTGCGCACCAGCGCCAAGAAAGCCGGCAATCAATATACGATATCGGGTCAGAAAA
>JAYTRP010000411.1:0-4351 GCA_043746145.1 Hyphomicrobiales bacterium
ATGCCGAGGCCGTCGCCGAAGCAAGAGACCCTCTTGCACGTTCAGGAGCGCTGGATCCCTTGAGTTTGCAGACACAACTCGCCCTTGTCGTTGCATTGCGGCGTGCGGATCAGCGCCAGGCAACGCGGACGTCCCTTCAGCGGGGGGCAGGAATTTCTCGCAGACGATGCTTTGCCATTTGTACTCGCATCCATTTCCCTATTGGCGCTGGGCACGGCCCAGGCTGCGCTTCAGGCCGCGAGCGAAGCTTGCACGAGAGCGCCGCAATGGCCGCGAGTCCAGTTGGCCTGCGCTCAGGCCTGTTTGGCGCTCAGGCCTGTTTGGCGCTCGATGAGTGGCGCGGGCCGAAAACGCTTGGGTTCTCTGCACCGCTGCGCGATGTCAACAAGCGATGGAGCCGGCGAGGGCGGCATTGCAAGAGGCGTTTCGTCATGAGTCCAGCCACGATATCGACAACGCCAATCTCGCCGTGCTTTGCAGTGTCGGCGCTAGCCCGTCAAACCTATTGTGGGCGGTGTCGCGTGCCTCCGGTCCTGCCCAGCGAGCGCCGCCAATGCTAGAGATTCTGACCGCTTGGCGGCCAACTAGCCCTGCGGCTTCGGTCGGCCTCGCCGTCGAGTACCTCAGCACAAAGCCAGCCTTCGCAAAGCTCGCATTTGGAGACTGGTCGCAGGTGCTTTTCCATCAAGTCGCGCGCAACCATTTTCTTTTTGTCATCAATCCGGAGCAGCGCATTCGTGGATTTCTGGGTTGGGCGCTGACTGAGGAGCGCCTCGCCGAGGATTGGGTAGAAGGTCGTTCGGGATTGACGAACGACCAGTGCCTGCAAGGCGATTGCGTGATCGTCAACGCCTGGTCGGCTGATGCGCCTAACGTCAATGGCTTTCTGCTCGACGCTATGCGCAAGCTCTTTGCTGACCGCCGCCTAATTTACTTCAAGCGACACTATGCCGATGGGCGAGAGCGGCCGATGCGGCTTGTAATCCCAACTAGCAGCAAGGATCACCGCTAACGGCCTGACCGGCGCAAAGGCTTGCCTGTAGCGGGCTTGCGTTGAATTCTCCCGATGCGTCATGTGGCGAATATCACAACTTGTTCGAACGCCGCACCGTATTCCCCGCAGACGCTCGGTGAAGCCACGGGGAAACTGCCATGACGCAGAAGCTTTACTTCTTAGCTTTCGACAAGCAGGGCAAAGCGGACTTGTGGGTCACGGATGGAACCACCACGACTGCCGTCGGCGGCATCTCGAATGTGGGCGTCGCTGGCGCGAGCAATGACGGGCTCGGACCCGTCAGTCTGACCGCTTTCGGCCAGCAGATGATCTTCGGGGGCGAAGATTCCCTGGACAACACCGCGTCTAACGGGATTTGGCTCACTGATGGCACGCCGGCGAACACCAAGGAAGTCGGCGGCGTCAGTCCCGGTTCTGGCCATTCTTCCCCCTTCATTGACGGCAATGCGAATGGCCTCAATCCTACAAATTTCGTCACGTTCGGTAACAAGGCTATTTTCTTTGGCGACAATGCGGCCGCTTCCACCGACCTTTGGATAACCGACGGCACTGTTGCCGGCACCGTGGAACTCGGCGGCCCCGAGAACAGCCAAATCGTTGGCAAGGGCAGTAACTTTTCGCCGGAGAACATCAACGCTTTCAACAGCTCGGTGCTGTTCGACGGTTTCGACTCCGATAACTTCAAGGGTCTTTGGATCAGCGACGGCACGACTGCTAGTACGATGGAAATCGGTGGCTTGCAAAATCAAGGCATTTTCGACTCGGGCGTCAGTTCGTTCGAGTCAAACAATTTCATCACGCTAGGGAGCCGCGAATTGTTCAGCGCTCCCAACAAAGAGGGCGACAACGCGGTTTGGATTACGGACGGCACAGCGAACGGAACCGTCGAGCTCGGCGGCGTCAGCAACGCAGGCCTTGCTGGAGCCGACAATACCGATCTCGGGGCTGGACTTGCAAATGCCGTGCAATTTGGAGCTCGCGTTTTCTTTGCCGGCCAGGATACTGACGGCGCAACGGGACTTTGGACTACGGACGGGACGACGAGCGGCACCAGCGAAGTTGGCGGGATCGACGATGCCGGCCTAAAGACTTTCGGACAGCACCCAAGCTCCCAGGGGCTTAAGCCGACAGATCTTACTGTCAATGGACAGCAGGTACTGTTCAACGGCGAGGACGCTATTGGCTTCAATGCACTCTGGGCGTCCGACGGAACGGCTGCGGGGACGCACGAGATAGGCGGCGAGAGCGGGGCCGTGTCAGCCGAGGCGTCCGCGGGCCTGAATCCGAGTTCAATCGTGTCCCTCGGCAATGGCAAAGCAGTATTTATTGGCAATGACGACAGCAATAACCAATTTTCCGGGAAGCCGACACTTTGGGTGACGGACGGAACCTTCGCGGGCACTGTCGAGATCGGGGGTCTCAACAACCTTGGCGTCGCTGGCATCAATTCGACGGGCTTTAACTTTACCAACACACCGATAGGCGGGGACGGACTTGCTTATTTCGTCGGCGAGGATGCGGCCGGCAATGAGGTGCTTTGGGAAACCGATGGAACGTCGGGCGGCACAAAAGTAGTCAACGCGACCGACGGAAATGCTCCAGCGACTGGTGTCCACGCGGCGAATATCGCGCTCGGACCGATCCCGGCGGCAGCTGAAGACTTCTCGGGTGGCGGCAGTACGATCAACCTGGAAAGCATTCCGGGCGAATTGGTCAATCTCTCCAATACAACCAACGGTTTGGATACGGTTACCGGGTCCAACGGGACGATCAATCTGACCAACGCACAGGCCGCCCTGGTTGGGGGCGGACTGCTCGTCAGCTTCGCGCTTGGGTCTGGAAACGCGGTCAGCCTCTCTAACACTAAGGGCAACAAGGACTCTGTCTATGGAGCCAAAGGCACTGTCACGCTCAACGACGCCCAGGCAAACGTGATCGGCAAAGGGAACACCATAAGTTTCGCGAGCGGCACTTCCGGCAATATCGTGACGCTTTCGGGATCAGGCAACTCAGACTCCCTCGTTGGCTTCGCGCTGGGCGATACGGTCGAATTCGCGGACATAGCTTATGCCGCTGCTGACTTTGTGACCTACGTCGGCAACGGTCTGGGAACCGCGGGAACGCTAAGCGTTGACAATTCGGCCGGCGCCGCGCTCGCTTCGGTCAATGTCGAGGGTTCCTACAATCCCTCCCAATTCTCGCTCTACTCTGACGGGGGAGATTTGGCGATCACAGGCGCTGTAGGTTGGGCCCATCGCGCTCCAAACGACTCCAACGCTGACGGACGATCGGACATCCTGTGGCGAGACACCAGCGGCGACACGGAAAGCTGGTTCACCAAGCCGTCGGGCGGTTATACCTATGGCAATGATGGTTCCGCCTCGACGGATTGGCAGGTGGCGGGAACCGGTGATTTCAACGGCGACGGCAGGGCCGACATTCTGTGGCGCAATACGACCAGCGGCGATGTGTATCTCTATGATTCGAACGGCTCGGGCGCGTTCAACTACCATGACCTCGGGGCCGTCGCGACGAGTTGGCGGATCGCTGGCGTCGATGACTTCAACGGCGACGGGCTTGCAGACATACTATGGCGCAACACCGCGACAGGAGCTGACGAACTCTGGCAAACCAACCCCTCCGGCGGCTTCACCTACAGCACTCTCGACGCCGTATCGACAGATTGGCAAGTGGCGGGAACCGGTGATTTCAATGGCGACGGTAGAGCCGACATTCTCTGGCGCAACACGACGACCGGCGATACGGAAACTTGGTTCACCAAGCCATCGGGGGGGTTCGTCTACCGCGATGATGGCGCGCCCACGGCAGATTGGCAGATTGCGGGAACCGGTGATTTCAACGGCGACGGCAAAGCCGACATTCTGTGGCGAAACGGAGCATCCGGCGACACCTACCTATACAATTCGAACAGCTCGGGCGGGTTCAACTATACTGACCTTGGCGTCGTCCCCACGAGTTGGCACATCGCGCATACGGGCGACTTCAACGGCGACGGCCTATCCGACATCTTGTGGAGAAACACCGCTACGGGCGACAACGAACTCTGGTCGGCCAAAGCGGGTGGCGGCTTCATCTACAGCAACGTTGGCAATGTGCCAACGAACTGGACGGTAGCGGCTTAGCGCCTAAGGGTACGGTCCCGTTATTTTGTCTAACGGATTTAGTTTGAATCGTCCTGGTCTTTCGTCCAGACCTGGAAGACAAATGCGTAGGGCGTGAGTCCGCGCAGCGTCTTCAACCGGCGTGCGTGAACGGGCGCGTCCAAGCTGCCGCGATCTTTGCCGGTAGTCGCCGTCGATTTCTCATCACTGGCGT
>JAYTRP010000412.1:0-13131 GCA_043746145.1 Hyphomicrobiales bacterium
TTCGCAAGGTCGCGACTGTGGAACAGCAGAGAATAGGAAAACTCTCGCCAGCCTAGCTCCGAGAGGTATTTATCCACCGCTCGCGCGGATGCGCCATGATGGCCGGCGGCTTCGATAGTTGCGGCGATGCGTCGCGGTGAGATCTCGCCGAAGCGCAAATACGGGGACATTCGCGACGTCGTGCAGCCGGCTGGATGGTCGCGCTCGTCGGCATAGGCAGGCAGCGCTTCGGCGATAAAAGCGTCAAGCCGCTTTTTGCCCGCTTCCTCGCCCGGGCGCCATGCTTCACCAAGACCTACTGACCAATCAGGTTTGCTCGGCGTCAGTTTAAGATCGGCGATCTCAACACGCTTTGGCGCGGATCGCGGCCAGGGCGCCGTTTGCAGATGGTCGGGCGCCGGGGTCGGTGTTGGCAACGGTCCAATCGCGCGATGACGTCGCCAGAATGGCGAGTACACCTTGAAAGGCGTTCCTGAGTCGGTGACGACCTCCCAGGGCTCGCGCATAAGGTGGGCGTTGAAGCTGTGCGCGTTGACGCCGATTTCGCTGAGCGCGGCCTTGACGGCCTTGTCCATCTCGACTTCCGGCCCGCCATAGCGGCGGTTCCAGACTACGTCGGTCGCCTCACTCTTGCGGGCAAGTTCGAGCAGCAGAGATTCGGAACGCCCCTGAAGAATATCCAGTCTGGCGCCGAGTTTTTCGAGGCTGTGCCGGAAGGCTTCGAGCGAATGTGCGAGCCACCAACGGCTCGCGCTGCCCATCGGCCGAGGCCCAGGCGTCTCCTCGTCGAATATGTAGACGAATAAGGCAGGGCGTTTGGCGACTTCGAGGATTGCGGGCTGGTCGTCCAGTCTCAAATCGTCACGCAGCCAGACTATCGCAGGTCGTGTCATGAGGGAGCTCTCGGTGGTTGCTCCCTCTATACGTTTGAGCGCGTCAGGCGGCTCTAGCCATAGCGATGTGACGCACGCGAAAGTCATTGGCGAACATATCGGTCATCTCCGCGTCGACATCAGCGAAGGTGAGGCCGCAATCGTCGAGGGTGCGCCGGGTGGCCGAGGCGAGCTGACGTCGGCTCTCGGCGCGAACTCCAGCGGCCTCGATAAGGGATAGAATTTGTTGACCCAGGCTAGCGAAGCTGCGTGCTGCGGCGGGAGCATCAAATGCGGAGGGCTGGGGAGCAGAAGACCGGACGGAGTTCATTTTTTCGCCTAATTGTGAAGTTTTGTGCCCTGAAACAAGGCTGCCGTGCTGCTTTTAAGCCCTTTGCGTTGCGCGGCAAGTCATGGTTATATCCATTTTCGGATAGAAAAAGTTTACGATGCAACCGCCTCATCGTTTACCCTCCCTTAATGCATTGCGTGCTTTTGAATCAGTCTCGCGACGGCTGTCGTTTGCGCGTGCCGCCGAAGAATTGTTCGTAACCAAGGCCGCCGTTGCGCAGCAGATCCGCCTTTTGGAGGAGGAGATCGGCTCGCCGTTGGTCGAGCGGGCTGGCCGAGGGCTTAGGCTCACGGAAGCGGGCGCCGCGGGCGCGCCGGCGATAGCGGACGGGTTTGTGATGCTCGCGCGCGGCGCCCGCGCGATGCGGGAGGCAAAGGGGCGCGGCTTTCTCGTCATTAATTCCAGTGCGTCGTTCGCTGCGACATGGCTTGTCGGCAGAATCGGCAAGTTCAAGGCTCGTCATCCCGAGATCGACGTCCTGGTCGACGCCAATCCACAGGAAGACACGCTCGAGCGGGGCGCTGTCGATGCGATGATTCGATGGGGAGCGGGCGACTTTCCAGGGCTGGCGACGACCCGGTTGTTCAAGGAGGATGTGTTTCCGGTCTGTGCGCCGCAACTCGTGGTCGAGTCTCCTCCTTTGCGGGAGCCGCGCGACCTCGCCTATCGCACGCTGCTGCACCTCGAGTGGAACCCGAGTTACTCCACGTGGCCGTCCTGGACCGACTGGCTGAAGGCGGCGGGAGCGGGTGAACTCGAATCGACGCGGGGCGTGTTTTTCAACCAGATGTCGATGGCGATCGCCGCCGCCGCACAAGGGCAGGGCGTCGCGCTCGCCTCGCGCGCCATCGCCGCCGACGATCTCGCCTCTGGCCGTCTGGTCGCGCCCTTCGTTATGAGCATGCACACCCCATACGGCTATTATTTCCTGTGTCGGCCCGCCGATTCGGAGACGCCGCGCATACGCGCGCTCAGGGAATTCCTTGTTGAAGAGGCGGCGCTTTCAGCGGGTTAGTTCATTGCGGAGATGCCGATCGAAGTCGAACGCTTCGACGAAGTAGGCATTAGCCGCGCAGTTCAATCCGGATGGGTACGTGGTCGGATGCTTTTTCGCGCGCGCGCATCGCTTTGTCGATGGTTACATTCTGGAGCAGGTCTGCTGCCTGTGCGGACAGCAGCAAGTGGTCAATCCGGATGCCGATGTTGCGCGGCCAAGCGCCCGCCTGATAATCCCAAAAGGTGTAGAGGCCGGCCGCGTCGGTGGTCGCCCGTAGCGCGTCGGTAAAGCCCAGCGCGATCAGTTCGTTGAACCTGGCCACGGTTTGGGGAAGGAACAATGCGTCTTCGCGCCAAGCCTCGGGATTGGCGGCGTCGCGCGCATTGGGAATGACGTTGTAATCGCCCGCGATCACCAGCGGCTCTTCGAACGTTAGCAGCTTTCGCGCATGACGGATCAGGCGATCCATGAAAGCGAGCTTGTAGCTGTACTTTTCTGTACTGACCGGGTTGCCGTTTGGCAGGTATAGGCTCGCGACCCGCAGAATGCGCTTGCCGAACGGGATGACGGCTTCGAGATAGCGGGCTTGCTCGTCGCTATCGTCGCCGGGCAGCCCATGCGTGACTTCGAGCGGATGTTTGGACAGGATCGCAACCCCATTAAACGTCTTCTGGCCGTGTGTCGCGATGTTGTAGCCTAGCGACTCGATCTCGCCCCGAGGAAACGCGTCGTCGACACACTTTGTCTCCTGCAGACACAGCACGTCGGGTTGCACCTCGGAAAGATAGTCGAGCAAATGCGACAGCCGTTGCCGCACTGAATTGACGTTCCACGTGCCGACAATCAGGACCCGTCTCCTGGGATAAGTTTAACCGTGCTCATCGCAGATTTCCTATGATCACGAAAGAGCGAGGATTAGCGGCTTCAAAAGCGCTCGCACACAGAAATTTGCACGCTATAATCTCGCTAATTGTGCGGCGCCGAAATGGCCTCTGGCGCGGCTCTGGAGAAATGGTGTAGGAAAAATTCAGCTATCCTGATGTCCGGGCGGCGCAACAAAACGGCCGCGGCGACGGCCACGCATAAGTGGGATCAACCATGGCGACCGAGAAAGCGCAGAACTTACAGGACACGTTCCTGAATCACGTTCGGAAAAGCAAGACGTCGGTCACGATTTTCCTTGTCAACGGTGTAAAGTTGCAAGGCTTCGTGACCTGGTTCGACAATTTCTGTGTGCTGCTTCGACGTGACGGACATTCGCAGCTGGTGTACAAGCATGCGATATCGACCATCATGCCCGCAGCTCCGATCCAGATGTTCGAAGCTGTCGAAGAGGGCGCAGACCATCATTGAGTAGTCCTTGAACGATCCTCTTAGCGACGTTGGCGTCGGGCGACGTGAACGAGCGGTAGCTTCACACACACGCACACTGGTGGTGTGCCCCTATTTGAACCCACGCGCCGCCGATGTCGTAAATACGCGCTCACTTGAGGCGCGGCGCGACGAAGCGGTGGGGCTGGCGCACGCGATCGAACTCGCCATTGTCGGATCGGTGCTGGTCGGTCTCTCAAAGATCCGGCCCGCGACGTTTGTCGGCAAGGGCAAGGCAGACGAAATCGCCGAGCGCGTCAAGCTCGAGGAGATTGCGCTTGTCGTGATGGATTGCGCGCTGACGCCTGTGCAGCAACGCAATCTGGAGAAGGCGTTCGCCGCGAAGGTGATCGATCGAACGGGGCTGATCCTCGAGATCTTCGGCCGTCGGGCCCGCACTGCGGAAGGCGTGCTACAAGTGGAACTCGCGCATCTGGACTACCAGAAGTCGCGTCTCGTCCGCTCGTGGACTCATCTTGAACGCCAGCGCGGCGGCTTCGGCTTCCTCGGCGGACCCGGCGAAACCCAGATCGAAACCGACCGCCGCCTGATTCAAGAGCGGATGATTCGCATCGAGCGCGATCTCGATAACGTCAAGCGCACGCGGTCGCTGCATCGGGCGAGCCGCAAGGAAGTTCCGTTTCCCGTGATTGCGCTGGTCGGCTACACCAATGCGGGCAAGTCGACGCTGTTCAATAGGTTGACTAGCGCGGATGTCGTCGCGGTCGACATGTTGTTTGCAACGCTAGATCCGACCATGCGGGCGCTGCGGCTGCCGCATGGAGGCAACGCGATTCTTTCGGACACTGTCGGCTTTATTTCCGACCTGCCGACCATGTTGATATCCGCGTTTCGCGCGACCTTGGAGGAAGTGCTCTCCGCTGAGGTGATCCTGCACGTTCGCGACATTGCACATGCCGATTCGGACGCGCAGGCTAAAGACGTGCATGCCATCTTGGAAGAACTAGGCGTTGTCGGCTCCGCCGAGAAGGTGATCGAGGTCTGGAACAAGCTCGATCAACTCGACGAAGAGCGTAGAGCGCAAGTTTTATCGCGAGGCGACGAGGCTATCGCCGTCTCCGCTCTAACAGGCGAGGGGGTCGACGCGCTGCTCCTCGAAATCGAGGACCGGCTGGCGCAAGGCCGCAGCCTCATCGATCTGGACCTCGACGGCTCCGACGGGCAGGGCCTGCATTGGCTCTATGAGCACACGGAAGTCATGCAGCGGCTCGACGGGGAAAACGGACGGGTGAGCGTGACCGTTCGCGTGGCTCCGGATACTGTCGATCGCGTTATGCGCCGGTTTCCAAGCATCTGAGACTTACAGAATACTGTCGAGATAATTGGGCAAGATGCGTTGCCCGGCTCCATAGCATTCGCAAGCTCGCGCCTGAAGGCCGTGACGATTTAGGACCACGATTCGGCCACGCCCGGATCTGATTAGAGCGTGGCGTTCGAGATCAAGCGCGATTGAAGTGATCGTGCTTCTTTGTGCGCCCAGACTTAGCGACAGCATTTCGTGCGTCACCTCGACGACGTCGACTCCGACGCCGTCGCAAGCCTCGAGCAACCAGCGTGACAGCCTTTGGCTTAACTGATGCAGGGCGCAGCATCCCACCGTCTGGAACGCGGACGCAACTTGCGCATCGTAACAGCGCGCCATCAAAACACGCAGCGGGATGCTCTCATCTAACGCGCGCAGAAACGGCGCGGCTTCAATGACCTGGCATAGACAGTCGATCTGCGCCACGGCGCGGTAGGGCGCAAGGCGATGCGGCGCGAGGCCCGCAGAAATTCCCAACGCGCTTTCCCGCCCAAGCATGGCGACGTGCAAATTCCTGCCGTTCGCCATTCCGGCCATAAGAGAAATCAGGCCGCTGTTAGGAAAGACAACCTTTTCGATCGGCTTGCCTTCCTCCTGCAACAGCATTCCCCGCTCGAACGATGTCGATTGCAGACTCGCCGCAAGCGTCTCCCGATCCGAACGATCAATTTTGCTGAACAAGTCATTGATGGGGATCTGATCAGCAGAGTTCTCAGTCATCACAAAGCAAATAACCGGGAGCTAAACAAATAAGAATTCAATTGAACACCTATGCTTGACGACGATACACAGACGATTTCGTACTATCAATTAAATTTATCGAACTACACAAGGAAAAAGTACGACTTGCATAAAAAATACGTTCCGTATCAAGGAAGGGGAAGCTGTAGTCTTGCACATTTTTTCGCCCTAATTTTTAAGCGATTTGCGAGTTCTCTTTGTCGAATACTCGACAATGAGCAATGGACCTGCCATAGAGAGACGACGCGGTTATCTCGGTGACCGGTGCTGAGCATGATTTGGCTCAGTAGGCGGGTAGTAATTTGCTATAGGCGATTAGTTTAGAGGACGTCTTGAGAGAGATCAATATTACCGAACTTGCTGCGGATGTTGTGAAGGCGTTCGTCGCCCATAATTCCATACCGGCAACCGAACTTCGTAATCTAGTAGAGACAGTTCACGCGAGTTTCGCCAAACTTGTCGATCCTGGCGCGGGTACCCCCTCATCGGGGCCGACGGCGTCCGCGGCCACGATTCGCGACTCAATAACTGCCGACCACATCGTGAGCCTGGAAAATGGCAAAAAGTACCGTACTCTGCGATTTCATCTGGCAAAGCTCGGTTTGACCCCTGATACCTATCGTCAAAAATGGCGTCTGCCGACCGATTATCCGATGGTCGCTGCATCCTTCGCCGCTCGCCGCTCGGCGCTCGCGAAGGAAAGTGGATTCGGAAAAACGCGCTCCGGACGCGGGGCAAAGGCGTCGAAGTAACGCTTGCCCGACACCCGCGATGATCAGTTCGCGGTTGGGCGAGGGCCTTCAGTCGTCAATCCGAATAGAGCCTGCGGTTCCGCGACTCCTCTAAGCGCGAAATGGCCAAGCCGGGTTAGCCGTCCCTCGCACTCGCTTGCGGCCCGGGCGAAACGCTCGGACACCAGCAATTCTCGCCCTAGGACGTCGCATAGCTTCTCGATGCGCGAGACCTCGTTCACAGCGGGGCCGATAACGGTGAAATCGAGTCGATCCGCCGCGCCGACGTTGCCGTAGAGCACTTCGCCGACATGAAGCGCCAGATCGACCCCAACGACTGGCAATCCCGCCGCTTTCCTTTCCACGTTGCGGGCCGTGAGCGCCCGCATCGCCTCCTCGGCGGCGTCGAGAGCAAGCCGGCAAGCAGCGGCCTCGCCTAGATCTTCGAAGGCGAAAATCGCCAGCATCGCGTCGCCAATGAACTTAAGCACCTGACCGCCGCGCGGGCGGAGCGGCGCAGCCAATGTCTCGAACACATCGTCGAGCATCTCGATGATTGCGGGACCTGGCCATTCATCGCTCGCCTGCGTGAAGCCCCTAATGTCGGCGTACCAGAGTACAGCGTGCAGACTGTCCGTCGTGCCGCGATCCACGGCGCCAGCGTGCACGCGTCGGCCCGCGTCCTCGCCGAGATAGGTGCGCAGCAGGCTCGAGGCGATATCGTGGCCAGCGTGCGCCTTGATCGCAAGCGCGAGGCTCGGCAAAGTCGAGTTCACCAGATCGATTTCGCGCTCTTCAAAGCCGCCCGGCAGATCCGTTGTGAGAGAGAAAATCACGCCTGTCCCATGCGCCGGGTCGCCATTCTCGCCAAACGTGAACAGTGCGGCGAGATAGTCGGTCGCACCCGCTTCGTGGAATTCGACCAACGCGGGAAAGTCCCGGTGTTCGGGACCAAGTTCGAGCCGGCGCCGTATCATCGGGGTGAACTCGCCAGCGCGGGCGCGTGCGACCAGCTGAAAGAACGGGCTCGACTTCCAAAGCTCGGACGCTACGCCGCGCCGCGCATATTGCTCATGGTGTACGGCATTGGCGCGCCGTTGCCACGTATAGCCGTACCCGACCCACTGGGGGTGTAGTGTCTGGGTGGTGACATAGCCGCGCAAAAGCCGCACGCCGTTGATGATCAAGCGCTGACAATAACCGTCGAACAATTCGCCGGCCTTAGCGCCGCGCAAGCCCTCGTGAAGCGCCCACAAATGCAGTTCGACGATGGCTTGAGCCAGCGGATCGGGAAACAGAGGATGCTTGTCCAGTGCGGCCGAGGTCAAGATTGCATGGTCATTCATGCTTAAACTCCTCGCGACGATTTCACCTGGCGCGTCCCCCTTCGCGCTAAATAGGGTGGTTACGCGCAAGCGCAATAGGCGGGAGGCCGCAACGGCGCAAGCGCGGCGAACGGCTTGAGGGCTAAGCGACGCGCAGTTTGGTCATTCCATACGCGTCAGGCGCCGAGCGCCGCAAGCCGCAGGATCTGGCATGGCTCGCCCGCGCTCGCGGCTGGCGCGTGCGGCTGACGTATGATCAGCGCGTCGGCGTTGGCGAGCATACGCACCAGCGAGGAATCCTGGTCGGGCACGGGCGTGGCGCGCCATGCGCCATCCTGGTCCCGCGAAAGCGCTGCCCGCATATAGTCCTGCCGCACTCCATTCGCGCGCAAGCCGATTCCGAGCCGAGCGGGCTCGGACATGTCGCGGCCGGCTTGCGGGTCACCCTGCAGCGCGCGCAACAAGGGCCGCAGGAACAATAGGCCGCATACCGCCGAAGATGTCGGATTTCCAGGCAGGCCGAGAACTCGCATACCGCCGAGCTGGCCAAACATGAGCGGCTTGCCCGGGCGCATAGCGATGCGCCAGAACCCGAGCGCCATGCCGGCATCGCTCAGCGCCTTTTGCACGAGATCGTAATCGCCAACCGAAGCGCCGCCCAAGGTTGCGAGCACGTCTGCCTGACGCTCGCGCGCCTCGGCGATTTTGCGCGCCAGCGAGCGTGGATCGTCGCGTGCGATCCCAAGGTCGATGGCTTCGCCGCCCGCAGCCTCGATCAGGCCGGCCAGGAAGTAATTGTTGGAGGCGACGATCTGCGACGGCCCAATCGTCTCACCCGGAGCGACCAGTTCGTCGCCGGTCGCCAGGATCGCCACGCGCGGCCTTCGACGTACAGTCATCGTGGAATGATGCGCCGCTGCGGCGAGCGCGACGTCGCGCGACGTCAGTCGCCGCCCGGCCGGCAGCAGCGCTTCACCTTTGTGAAAGTCGAGACCAACGATGCGTACGTTGTCGCCCGCTCGCGCGATGGCGTCGATCCTCACCCCATCGCCCTCGCGGATGGCGTCTTCCTGAATAACGACAGCATTCGCGCCTTCCGGCATCGGCGCCCCGGTGAAGATGCGCACCGCTTCGCCCGCGCCGACGATTCCCGCGTAAGCGCGCCCAGCGGCGGATTCGCCGACGACCCGGAGATTCGCGGGCGTCGCAGCCGCATCCGCCGCACGCAAGGCGTAGCCGTCCATCGCTGAATTTGCGAACGGGGGCTGCGTGCGGCCCGCCAGCACGTCGCGCGCAAGCGTGCGTCCAAAAGCGAGAGATAGGGGCGCCGTTTCCTCCGCCAGCGGTTCGTCCGCCGAGGCGAGCACGCGGGCGAGAGCCTCGGCGACAGAGATCAGCGGCTCTTTCACGCCAGGTTCTCCGCCCGCCAAACCCCCGACTTGCCGCCGCGCTTCTCAAGCAGCCGCACCCCTTCAATCCGCATCCCGCGATCGACCGCCTTGGCCATATCGTAGATCGTCAGACAGGCGATGGCGGCGGCGGTGAGCGCCTCCATCTCGACGCCCGTCGGTCCAAGCGTCTTCGCCGTGGCGCGGACGACGAGGCCGGGCAGGGCGGGGGCCGCCTCGATTTCCACAGTGACATTGGTCAGCGCGATGGGATGGCAAAGCGGAATAAGGTCCGCCGTGCGCTTGGCGGCCATGATCCCGGCAATGCGCGCTACACCGAGCACATCGCCCTTTTTCGCGTCGCCGTCCATGATGTGGATAAGTGTTTCCGCCAGCATGACAACCCTTCCCTCGGCGATGGCGACACGATCCGTCGCCTGCTTGGGCGTTACGTCGACCATATGCGCCTCTCCGGACGCGCCGATATGGGTGAGGGCGCTCATGCGGAAACTCGGCTGGCTTCGCGCAATATCGCGCTGGGGCCATGTTAGAGAGCCGGCGCTAGGAACTCAATCGCCACCGGCGCGCCGTTACGCCGCCCCCCAAAGTATCGCTCGGCGAAGCCTATCGAAACCCTCGACGCGCCAGGATAATCCGCCAGCGGCGTGCTGGATTTTCAGACTTGCAAGGCACGGCTTGATGGTCTTTTTGGCGTTCGCTGTGCTTATTGCTCGCGGCCGGGCATCGACCTGCGGGACGCAATGGACCAAAATGCCGTCGACAAAGCTGTGACCCATCTCAGCTTTATCGCCCGCAGCCCCGGGCGCGCCGCGAGGTGAACGCAATCGGGCGAGGGAAATCAGCGCGCGCAGTCGCGGGGCGGTTGGCCACCGAGCGCGACCTTCGCGAGCGGTAAGGGATTGAGCGCGTTCACTACAAAACCGGTTTTCGAGAGTCGGGCGAGAATGTCGCCTTCGCGCTGGTACCCCGTCAGCCGCGCCACTTCGTTAAGGCGCTGGTCGGTAGTTGCGAGAACTGTGATCGTCGACTTGAAGGCGGGATCTATGTGCAGCGCATTGACGAGGCGCGCGGCGTCGGAATTTTCATCCACGATGGGAAGCAGCATCAGGACGAAATGCGCTTGGCCCGCCAGTGTGTTGAAACTGGGACAGCGCAGCACGTTGGCGAATAGACCGCCATCGTTGCCGTCCGCCACCACAATGACCGGCTTGCCGTCCTCCGCCGCCTGACGAAACGCCGCGCGAATATCGGAGGTTTGCCAGCCGATCCGTGCGCCGACGATTTCGGCTTTGAGTTGCGGCGCGAGAACCTGCGACTGTGGGCCAATCGCCGCCAGATCCACGTCGCTTGGCTCTTCCGCCCGGCCGGAAGAACAGGACAGCCAGCCGAGGCAGGCCATGACCAGTGCGCGGTTGAGAAGCATCACCGTAGTCAACCCCCATCCTATCGAGGGTTGATAGGACGTTGCGACATTCCGTACAATTTGAACGAAAAATCAGGGTTAACGCGGCGTCATTAGAAGCATAGAATGTCAGGCCTCGACGCCTGTAAGGAGCGCGCGCGCGGCCGCCGCGACATCCTTCTGGCGCATCAGCGATTCTCCAACGAGGAACGCTTCGATGCCGATGTTGGCAAGTCGCCGACAGTCCGCATGAGTTGAAATCCCGCTTTCGGCGACGACCAGACGATCTGCCGGAATGTGCGCCTTCAGTCGCTCCGCGACGCCAAGCGAGGTCTCGAATGTCTTCAAATCGCGATTGTTTATGCCGATTAATCGCCCCTCCAGCGCCAATGCGCGCTGCAGTTCCTCTTCGTTGTGGACCTCGATCAGCACGTCGAGCGCGAGATCGTGCGCAGCCTTGTTGAGCACGCGCGCCGTATCGTCATCGACCCCGGCCATGATGATCAAAATGCAGTCGGCGCCCCACGCGCGCGCCTCGAGCACCTGATACGGATCGTAAAGGAAATCCTTGCGCAATATCGGCAAAGTGGTTGCTGACCGCGCCACTTTCAGATGATCCGGCGAGCCCTGGAACGAGGGTGCGTCGGTCAGCACGGACAGGCAGGCGGCGCCACCGGTCTGATAAGCTTTGGCGAGAAGCCTGGGTTCAAAATGCTCGCGGATCAGGCCTTTGGACGGACTGGCTTTCTTAATCTCGGCGATCAGACCAAACCGCCCTTCCTCCGCAGCGCGCTCCAGCGCCTTTAGGAAACCGCGAGGCGGCGACTGGTCGTGGATTTCGCGCTCGAGCGTCGCTCGGGGCACACGCACCTTCGCCTCGGCGATTTCGCTGCGCTTATAGGCCTCGATCTTGTGCAAAATATCCATGTGGCTAGTCGATCACGCATTGGAAACGGTGACAAGCGAATCGAGCGTCGTGCGCACGGCGCCGTCATCGAGCGCTTTCGCAGCGCGGGCGACGCCCTCGGTAAGATCGCGCGCAGCGTCAGCCACGACGAGCGCCGCCGCCGCATTAAACACCGCGATATCGCGATAAGCGCCTTTCGCGCCCTCTACCACGGCGCGCAGGGCGGCCGCATTATGCGCGGGGTCGCCGCCCTTCAGCGCCGCAGGTTCGGCGCGGGGCAGGCCCACGTCTTCGGGTCCGATCCGAAAAGCGCGAATCTCGCCGTCCCGCAGCTCGACAATGTCGGTCGGCCCCGTCGTCGTGATCTCATCCAACCCGTCGCTGCCGTTGCAGACCCACACGCGCTCGGACCCGAGATTGCGCAGCACACGCGCGATTGGATTGAGCCAATAGGCTGAAAAAGCGCCGATCAACTGGCGCTTGACGCCAGCGGGATTCGACAGCGGGCCCAGCAAGTTGAATATCGTGCGCGTTCCAAGCTCCACCCGAGCCGGACCGACGTGACGCATCGCGGCGTGATGCGCGGGCGCCATCATAAAGCCGATGCCCGCTTGCGCGATGCAGCGCTCTACGCCAGCGGAGGACAGGCCGATTTTTACGCCGAGTGCGGCCAGCGCGTCCGACGAACCGGATTTCGAGGAGGCCGCGCGGTTGCCATGCTTGGCGACGGGAACGCCGCAGGCCGCGACGATCAACGCGGCGAGCGTCGAGACATTGTAGGAGCCCGAGCCGTCGCCGCCCGTGCCGACAATGTCGATGGCGTGCTCCGGCGCGACAACCTTCAGCATTTTAGCGCGCATCGCCTGCACGGCGCCGGTGATCTCCTCGACCGCCTCGCCGCGCACGCGCAACGCCATCAGAAACCCGCCAATCTGCGCCGGCGTGACGTCGCCTGACAGCATCGCGTCAAACGCGTCAGCCGCCTCGGAGCGCGTCAGTTCGGCGCCGGCGGCAACCTTGGCGATCAGCGGCTTGAAGGACTCCATGCAATGTCCTTCAATGGTCGCGGGCGCGAAACGCCCGCGCGAGGTCGAGGAAATTTTTCAGGATCGTTCGGCCGTGTTCGCTGGCGATGCTCTCGGGATGGAACTGCACCCCATGCACCGGCCGGACGCGATGCGCTACCGCCATGATAAGCCCGTCGTCGCTCTCCGCCGTTATTTCGAGCTGGGGCGGGGCGGTCGGTCGGTCAATGACCAGGCTATGATAACGCGTCGCGTTGAACGGTCCGTTGACGCCGCGAAATAGGCCCTTGCCCGCGTGGTTCACGCGCGACACTTTGCCGTGCATGGGCAGGGGAGCACGCACGACCTCGCCGCCATAGACTTGGCCGATCGTCTGATGCCCAAGGCAGACCCCGAGAACGGGAACCTTGTCGGCCGCGGCGCGAACGAGATCGAGGCAGAGGCCCGCCTCGTTGGGCGTGCACGGCCCCGGCGAAAGCACAATTGCATCGGGCGCCTCGGCGAGCGTTTCGGCGACGCTGCGCTCATCGTTACGCCACACCGTCACATCCGCCCCCAGCTCCCCAAGGAAGTGGACAAGATTGAAAGTGAAACTGTCGTAATTATCGATCAGCGTGACGCGCATGGCCGCTCCCCGGGCGTCTTTTCCACGCGCGGCGGCGGCGCGTCAAGCAA
>JAYTRP010000413.1:0-4344 GCA_043746145.1 Hyphomicrobiales bacterium
TTGCCGCCGTGGATCGCTCCGGCCGGCACCTGAAACCCTTCGCCCGCCGAGTAGGTCTTGTCGCTGATCCCCTCGATCGCAAGCTGCGTCGAACCTTCCATGACGTAGGAAGTCTCGATGCCGAAATGCGTGTGGCGCGCGATGATGGCGTTGGCCGCGATCTCGACCTTGACTTCGATTGTCTCGTAGCCGGGCGCCGGTCCGTCCATGCGGCTGATTATCGTGCGCTTCAGTCCCCCGGTCTGCGTCCCTTGCGCCCCTGCGTCATCAGCGGCAAAGCCGACGACTGCGCAAAGCGCGCAGGCGACAAATCCCCGACGTGTGAGCATGATCCCCTCCCGATGTTTAACGCCAAGGTTCGGCTTGCTGGCGGGGCGTGTCAAGCGCGCCGAGTCACGGCATGACGTAAGTCGCACGCCCTTGGCCTAGCAGCGCGGCGCGGATGGCGCCCATCTCGTGAACGGAGAACACGACGATCGGGATGCGATTATCGCGGGTCAACGCGAAGGCGGCGGTGTCCATCACCTGCAGGTTGCGCTGGATCGCCTCGTCGTGGCTTAGCCGTTCGTAGCGACGCGCGTCAGGGTGCAGCTTGGGGTCGGCGGTATAGACGCCGTCGACGTTGGTCGCTTTCATGACGGCGTCGCAGGAGAGTTCGGCGGCGCGCAAGGCGGCGCCCGTGTCGGTGGTGAAGAACGGATTGCCGGTGCCGCCAGCAAGTAGGATCACGCGATTTTTGACGAGATGCGCGAGCGAGGCCTGCCGTGAATAGGGCTGGCACAGCGAGGGCATGGGAACCGCCGAGAGCACGCGGGCGGGCTGGCCGATCTGCTCGAGCGCGCCTTCCATCGCCAGCGCGTTCATTACGGTCGCCAACATGCCAATGGAATCAGCGCGGGCTCGCTCGATTCCCTTGTCCGCGCCTTGCAGGCCTCGAAAAAAGTTGCCGCCGCCAATCACCACCGCGACCTGGACGCCAAGGTCAGCGGCCGCCTTCAGATCGGCGGCGATCCGTTGCAGTGTCCCGGCATGCAGACCATGCGTTTCCGGCCCCATCAGGCTTTCGCCGGAAAGCTTGACGACGACGCGCCGGAATAGAGGTTGCGGATCGATCATGAAAAGGCTCCCCCGTTCCGACGAGAATGGACAGCCCGAGAGCCGCCCGCAGTCGTGTGGGTGTTTAAGCCTCTTCGGCGGGTTTTTCTATCCCGTCACCGAGTTGATAACGCACGAATCCCTTGAGCGTGATCGGGGCGCCCACGGTCTTTTCCGCTTCCTTGACCGCCTGCGCGACGTTTTTTGACGGGTCGATGACGAACGGCTGATCCACCAGGCAGACCTCTTTGAAATAGGTCTTGAGGCCAGATTCGACGATTTTCACCAGCACGTTCGGCGGCTTGCCCACGTTCTTTTCGGCCAGCACCGATTTCTCGCGTTCGAGTACGGCAGGGTCGATCTGCGTGGAGTCCAGCGCGATGGGGCTGGAGGCTGCGATATGCATCGCGATTTGCCGTCCAAGCGCCGCCAGCAGTTCAGTCGAGCCTGTCGATTCGAGAGCGACCAGCACACCGATGCGGCCCAGTCCGTCGACCATCTGGCCATGGACGTAATGCCCGATCGCGCCATGGGCGACGTGCAGGCTATCGGCGCGACGCAGCGTCATGTTCTCGCCGATCGTCGCAATCGAATTGGCGATAGCATCCGCGACCGTGGCGCCGCCGGGGTAATGGCCGCCGGCGATCTGCTCGACCGTGACGCCCGGCCCTTTGTCGATCGCAACCGCGAGCACACCGCGCACCAGCGCCTGGAAATCATCGTTGCGCGCGACGAAGTCGGTCTCGGAATTGACTTCAACGACCACGCCGAAGTTCGCTTCAATGGCGACGCCGACGAGGCCTTCCGCCGCGACGCGTCCGCTCTTTTTGGCGGCCTTGGCGAGGCCCTTCTTGCGCAACCAGTCGATCGCGGCCTCAATGTCGCCCGACGTTTCGTTGAGCGCGTTTTTGCAGTCCATCATGCCGGCGCCGGTCTTCTCGCGCAGGTCCTTCACGAGCGCGGCGGTGATCTGGGCCATGGGGTCTTCCTCAAGTCAGAAACAATAATACCCTTCTCCCGCTTGCGGGAGAAGGGAATGTGAAGCGTCGGATAAGATTCTGTACTAACGCGCTTGGCGTTAGATCGTCCTCATCGCGGCGGCGTCACTCCGCTGTCATCAGCACCTTGGCTTGTTCGGACCAAGCGTCACGCGTGATGCGGCCGTTGAAGCGCAGGTCGGCGTCGAGCTTGGCTGCATCTTCCGGCGTCATCGCGGCGAGCTGCCAGTAATGGTAGACGCCGTGCTCGTTGAGCTTCTTGACGATCTGCGGGCCGACGCCCGTCAGCTTGGCGAGATCGTCGGGCGCGCCGCGGGGGGCGGTCAGCAACTCGTAAACGTCGACAATCTCAGCCGGCGCGGTCTCTGGCGCTTCGTTGATGACTTCCGGCTCCGGCGCTTCCATCTCGCCGAGATCCTGGCCCGCCGCGCCCTGGCTGCGCGAAATGCCGTCGATCGCCGCGCGTGCGATGAGATCGCAATAGAGCTGGATCGCCCGGCTTGCGTCATCATTGGCGGGGATCGGATGGGTGATGCCATCGGGATCGGAGTTGGTGTCGAGGATCGCGATCACGGGGATCTTGAGGCGGTTCGCCTCCTTGATCGCCAGCGCTTCCTTATTGGTGTCGATCACGAACACGAGGTCCGGCACGCCGCCCATGTCCTTGATGCCGCCGAGCGCCTTCTCCAGCTTTTCGCGCTCACGCGTCAGCATCAGGCGCTCTTTCTTGGTGAGGCCCTTGGCGCCCTCGGCAAGCATTTCGTCGAGCTTGCGCAGCCGGGTGATGGAAGCCGTGATCGTCTTCCAGTTGGTCAACGTGCCGCCGAGCCAGCGCGAATTGACGAAATATTGCGCGCTACGCTTGGCCGCCACCGACACTTCGTCCGCCGCCTGCCGCTTGGTGCCCACGAACAGCACCCGCCCGCCCTTGGCGACCGAGTCGGAGACGACCTTCAGCGCCTGATGCAGCAAAGGCACCGTCTGGGCGAGATCGATAATGTGGATCGAATTGCGTGCGCCATAGATAAAAGGCGCCATTTTCGGGTTCCAGCGATGCGACTGGTGACCGAAATGCGCGCCCGCTTCGAGCAGTTGGCGCATGGTGAAATCAGGCAGAGACACTGCGTATACCTTTCCGGTTGAGCCTCGGCGGACCATTGTCGCGAGAGTCGCCTCTCGCCACCGGAGCGAACCCTTGAAGCAGGGCCCGCGAAAATCCGCCTGTGGAATGGCGCGGCACATAGGCGATACGCCGCAAAAAGGCAAGCGCCCGGTAGGCTGGCCGGCTTAAACGAGCGCGTCACTCACAAGTCCGCACCGCGTCATTGTCGTTCTCATGTTCCTGGATCAGGCACTTGCAAACCGGTTTGACGCTGACCGTTCCATCCGGATTGCGCACGGCCCTGCCGGTCAGAAGCACGTCGACCACTGTTAGTTGGTTGGCGTGGACCACGACCTTGCAATATTCGGTCGACTGCCAATTGTGGAAAAATCCCGGCGCCGCGCTGCGCAGCGAAACAATGCCCGGCCTGCGAACGATGATCCCCGTGCTCGACGTCTTCAAGTCGACATCGTCCAGAAACAGGACGCCCTTGCTCAATCGGCTCGCGTCTACCCTGACCTTCACTTCACCCGTCCCCAGATGGGAATGGCCGCCGAACCACGACGACCAGGAGACTGGGTTTATCCACTCGGTCGAGGCGCGATCCGCCGCAATCGGCGTCTCTAAGCCAAGCATGGCGACGAGTCCGAACGTGGCGAAATAGGCGATTGAAAGCACCGGCGCCATTTCAGCTATTGGGTAGCTTGCTCTGGATTTCCTTGAGATCGTCGATCGTCTTGCCAAAGTCCGCAATGATTGAATCGAGATTGTCGAGCACGACTTTTGCGTTCTCCGTTTTAATCAATTGCTCGATGTAATATTCTTTGCCCTGCAGGGCGATGAGCATTTCGATCAGCTGCACGCGCAGTTTATCGATGATCGAGACCTTCTGCGTCGCAGCATCCAAATAATTCTGCCAAGTCGTCACCAGCGTCTTGGTTTCCGCTTCGGTGAGCGTCGTCTGCCTGTTCTTGGTCTTCTGCAATTCGTCAGCGATATAGGCGAGATACGCTTGGGATTCCGTGGTTATGGCGCCGGTGTCGGACAAGGCCGCAAGCGTATCGGATAGCGTCGCGCGAAATTCCTCGAAGTCCTTCAGCGTTCCCTTGGGGTCCCGCAGGGATTTGACGTTGTCCTGAAGCTGCTTGG
>JAYTRP010000414.1:0-13091 GCA_043746145.1 Hyphomicrobiales bacterium
TTCGCCTGACGCGGCGACATTCATTGGAATTTTGATGATTGGCCTGCGCGTAATGACCTCGACGCCAATCTTCAAGAAGTCCTGACCAGGACCCAACCGCAGCGTTGATGAAGCAACGCTCAGCGCGACATCTGAAGGAGATCGATTATGTCCGTCCCAGCGCCTGAAAACCCTCCATGGGGATTCTACCAGTGGGGCTTGACGGCCTTATTCACTTTTTTCGCGAGCGGCGGCGCGTTTCTGTGGCGTCTCATGTTACGGCTTGATAAGTTGGAGACCAGTCAAGCTCGATACAGGAGCGATCTTGAGATCGCACGCAATGCGAGCGACGCAGCAATGTTGCGTCTAGCCGAACGATTTGCTCAGCTTCACGACGATCATTTTCGCGTTAGAGAAATCATCAGTTCGCTACCAACCCGTGCCGACTTTCGTGATTTGGAGGAACGCCTCGTCGAGCGAATTACCGACCAGGGCGTCCGGGCGCACCGTCGGATTGACGATTGACGCCGCCGATACGGTCGAGCAGTTCACGCGGAGGCCTTGCGGCGCGGTCGCCCTTTAGCGTAACGACGTGAACCTCCGCTACGATCAGCGTCGCTCCTTCGCGGAAGATTTTTTGCTCGAACGAGATGACCGCCCTCGTTGCGCTGTGCGCGCTGGTTTCGACTGTTAGCATGTCGTCCATCAAAGCAGCGGCGATGTAATCCACATGCAGACTGCGAACAGCAAAGACAACGCCCTGAGAACCGGCCAAAATGCGGTGTTCGAAGCCCTGCGAGCGCAGCCACTCGGTTCTCCCTCGCTCTAGAAAGCGAAGGTAGGATGCGTGATAGACTCGGCCGGAGAAGTCTGTGTCTTCATAGTAGACACGCACAAGCGTTTGATGTCGCAAGTTCATAGTTGGGGCGCTCCTTGGCCGCGCTCAGGACGCCCAATGTTTTGACGCATTAGGCCGCTCAGTGGTAATGTCGCGCGATGAAAATCGTATTCATGGGCGCTCCCGAATTCGCGACGCCGACGCTGCAAACGCTGGTTGCGTTAAAGGCGGACATTCGCGCCGTATACACCAAAGCGCCAAAACCCGCGGGACGGCGCGGTTTGGAAGTGACGAAGACTCCTGTCCAGCTTGCTGCCGAATCTTATGGTCTAGCCGTTGTAACACCCAAGACGTTAAGGACGCCGGAGGCTCAGCGGGAGTTTGAAGGCTGGGGCGCCGATTTGGTGATCGTCGCCGCTTATGGACTTATTCTGCCCCGAGAGATTCTTGCTGCGCCGCGACTTGGCTGCCTCAATCTTCACGGTTCCCTGCTTCCACGTTGGCGAGGAGCCGCGCCGATCCAACGCGCGGTGATGGCTGGCGACGTCGAGACCGGGGTAGGGCTAATGCGGATGGAGGAAGGCCTGGACACAGGACCGGTGGCCAAAGAAATGCGGATGGCGGTTGGACCTGGCGACACGGCAGGTGATCTGATGCAGCGCCTTTCCCTGCTCGCAGCAGCGCTCGTCGCTGAGTCGTGGGACGAAATCGGCAGCGGGGGCCTCGTCTTTCATCCGCAGGCTGAACGAGGCGTAGAATACGCCCGCAAGATCGAAAAGCACGAAACACCGATTGATTGGAACAAGGACGCCGCGTCCGTCCGCAACCACATTCACGGACTTTCGCCCTCGCCTGGGGCGCATTCTGAGATCGACGACGAAGGACGCCTGGAGCGGTTTAAGTTCCTGCTGGTGGAGGCCGTCGAGGGCCACGGGGCGCCTGGCGAAATTCTCGATGAAGCGATGACTATTGCCTGCGGAAAAGGCGCAATTAGAGCGCTTTCAGTTCAACGTGCGGGCAAAGTGGCGATGTCCGGAACGGCGTTGATGCGCTCACGAAATCCCCGTGTCGGCGATCGATTCAAGTTCGCGTAAGCGCCTCAAGTTTAAGCATGAGGTCCCGCTTCAGGGTATCCTTGACGGCCTCCGCCGCGCGCAAAATCTGCGGCGCGCGCCAGAAATCCAGCACCGAAAAGGCTCCCACCGGCGGCTGTAGCAGGATATCCGGCGGACGCGCCTTGATCTTTTGAGCCGTGATTGCGCCTTGCATGATCTGCGCGGCGCCGATCATCGCCCCAAATGGGGTCGGCATGCGACGCTCGCGCATTCGTCCGCCAAAGGTGACGTCGACCGCGATCACAATCTCAGCGCAGTCGAACAGGACGTCGTAGGGCAATGGATTGACGGCCCCGCCGTCGACCAGGATACGACCCGCGAAGTCCACAGGACGAAACAGGCCTGGCAGTCCCATCGAGGCTGCGACCGGCGGCGCAAGCAGGCCCTTGGAGAAAATAACCTCCGTACAAGCATGAAAGTCGGTTGCTACAACAAACAAGGGAGTTTTCAGGCTTTCAAACTCGTCGGGCATGTCCTGCGGCCAGAAAAGGTCGAGACACGTTAACCCGTCGAGCAGCACCGGATTGCCGCGGCCCTTGAAAATCAGATCGGTAAACCGGCCGACACGCGCGCGCAGTAATTTGCTCAGCAGCGAGGAGCGGTTTCGCGTCATTGCGAGCACGTGGGCAGAGACTTGGCGGGCTTCCATCCCCGCAGCGTAGGGAGCGCCGAGAATGGCGCCCATCGAGGCGCCGGAAATTGCCGCTGGCCGCATGCCGAGTTCGTCTAGCGCCTCCAGAACGGCGATATGCGCCAGACCTCGTGCGCCGCCGGCCCCAAGCGCGATGCCGATCCTGGGCGAGGTGCGGCTTGACTCGGTAAGCCTTGACAGAGGCGCGTTCACCCTATCGGCGCTCGGCCGAGGCCTCTTGATCCAATGTCGCGCCGGTAAAATCCGCCTGGCAGGCTAATCTTTTCAGTTGCGGCATAGGCGCGAATCCGCGCCTCAGCCAAGTCGTGGCCCAGCGCCGTCACCGCGAGAACGCGGCCGCCATCTGCGACAAGGGAGTCGCCTCGGCTGCGCGTGCCAGCATGCAGCACGGAAACTCCATCCACATTCCCAGCTTCATCGAGACCACTAATAGGCGCGCCCTTTTCCGGCGCCGCGGGATAGCCACGGGCGGCGATCACGACGGTTAGCGCAGAATTATCGACAAATTCGGGCGCGCCTACAGGCAGGAGTCCCGTCGCGGCGCCCCAGAGCCATTGCAGCAAGTCCCCACGAAACCGGGCCAGAATGACCTCGGCTTCGGGATCTCCAAATCGAACGTTGAATTCGATCAGCTTGGGGCGATCGCGTTCGACCATCAGGCCCGCGAAAAGAACGCCGCGAAACGGCGTCCCCCGCGAGGCCATTCCGTCGAGGGTCGGACCGACGATTTCCCGCATAACCCGCTCTGTAAGTTCGGGCGTCGCCAGTGGCGTCGGCGAATAGGCTCCCATGCCGCCTGTATTCGGGCCCGTATCCCCGTCCCCCACCCGTTTGTGGTCCTGGGCGTCGCCAAACGCGACCGCCCGTTCGCCATCGCACAGAGCGAAAAACGAAAGCTCCTCGCCTTCGAGGAATTCCTCGATGACGCACTCGGCGCCTGCAGCGCCGAAAACTCCGTCGAACAGCGCATCGAGAGCGGCTTCCGCTTCTTTAAGCGAGCCAGCCACGACAACTCCTTTACCAGCTGCTAGCCCGTCGGCCTTGATTACAATCGGCGCGCCCTGCTCGCGGACATAGGCAATTGCTGCGGCTTTTTCGCTAAACCGTCGGTAAGCCGCAGTCGGCACGCTGAATTCGCTACAAAAATCCTTGGTGAAGCCTTTCGATCCTTCGAGCCGTGCAGCCGCGCGGCTCGGGCCGAAACAGGCAATCCCTGCCTTGGCTAGATCGTCCGCTATGCCCGCCACAAGCGGCGCCTCAGGCCCGACGACCACGAGATCTACTCTCTCCGCGCGGCAGAACGCGACGATGCCGCTATGATCGCTTAGATCAAGCGCGACGAGGCTTGCGACCGCCCCACATCCGGGATTTCCTGGCGCCACGAACAGCTTCGTTAAGCGCGGCGACTTCGCGACGGCGGAGGCGAGCGCGTGTTCGCGTCCACCTGAGCCGAGAATCAGCACGTTCATGAGCGACCTAGGGTGAAGCTTCGTTGTTCTGGCTCAGTTTTGCGGTTGAGGTCAAACCGGTGCGTCACCGATCCGCTAGAACCGGCATTCCGCCTGCGAGCCTCCTGGCTCGCAGGCTCTTTTTTGTTTCCGATGATAGATTCCATAACGCGCTTGCGCCGTCATAGCGCGCGACTATCTACCAGCCGCGCCTATTCCAAGGCAGTGCGGCGATCGAGGATCTTATTATGAGAATTTCGCAACTCTGGGCGACGGTCGCGCTCTTCAGCGCCGTCTTCACGACGGGCGCTGCGATCGCCGATTCGTCAGACCCGGACCTTATTTTCCGCAAATCGACAACATTCAAGCTGCTGACGCCCAATGACAAACTCGCAACTTACGGGATAGACGACCCGCTCATTGCGGGAGTTGCCTGCCACTATACGGCGTCAGAAAAGGGCGGCCTGATGGGCGCGTTTGGCCTTGCCGAGCAGACCTCCGATATCTCCCTCGCCTGCCGTCAGTACGCCCCGATCAAGTTCTCTGGTAAATTTGACCAGGGCGATGTCGTCTTTAGCGAACGGCGATCATTGTTCTTTAAGCGAATGCAAATCGTGCGCGGTTGCGACACGAAGCGGAATATTCTTGTTTACATGACCTACAGCGACAAACTCGTCGACGGCTCGCCGAAGAACTCGACTTCGACGGTGCCGATACAACCTTGGGGCGCCCAGGCCGACGTGCCTAAATGCGCCGACTTCGTCCGCTGAGGCTCAGTTCGAGCAGCGGATGACGTAAGGCTCGTCCGCAGTGGAAATCTTGGTCGCGCCGCCCCGAACGACGCTGCGCGGCCCGAACGTTACTGCGGCGCCGCGCCCATGTGCTTCGCACCAAGCGTCTGCGACGACGCGGCCACACTCACCGCCTTCGCCAAGACAATCGTCGAGGCCATAGCCGTCATTAGCGGCAATGATGAACTCGTTCGTGTCGCCTGCGCGGGCGCTAGCGATCGGGCCTCCGTTGATGAGAACGGCGATCAGGAGAGGCATGGCGACCATGCCGAGGCTGATGAATTTCATGTTCAACTCGATTAACCCGCGCTAACCCGGTACTAACATTCCGTGAATAGATCGTGCCGCATTTGATTGAACGGCGGGTTAACGGCGCTGCGCTTGCAACACAAGCGCTGGATCGGACTTGACAGACCCATGCGCCGGCGCCACTGGGAAGCATGACGCAAGCTCTCCCCATCTGTCGGGCTCGAATTATTAGCTGCTAGCTAGGACTAGCTGGTTCGCGTCTCTTTTCCCTATCGAGATGAGCGACCGGTTTCTGGCCGTCGCTCACTGTTTCGATTGGGGCATAAATTGCCAACTCCGCTAAAATTCTACAACACGCTCACCCGCGCCAAGGAAATTTTCCTGCCGGTGAACGCTGCGGCGGTGCGCATGTACGCTTGCGGCCCCACGGTTTACGATTTCGCTCACATGGGCAATGCACGCGCAGCGATCGTTTTTGATCTTCTGTTTCGTGTTTTGCGACATGTCTACGGCGATGCGCACGTCATTTATGCGCGCAACGTCACGGACGTGGACGACAAGATCATTGAACGCGCAAGGCAGGAATTTCCTCACGTACCGCTGAACGAAGCGATCGCGCGCGTCACCGAGGGGACCGAACGGCAATATCGCAGCGATGTCGCCGCCCTGGGTTGCTTACCGCCCACCCACGAACCGCATGCAACGGCGCATATTCCTCAGATGTGCGCGATGATCGAGCGCCTCGTCGCCCGTGGCGTCGCCTATGTCGCGCAGGATCATGTGCTGTTCTCGCCAAGCGCGATGGATGCTCTACCGGGCGCCCCGCGATACGGCGCTTTGGCGCGGCGCTCGCTTGACGAAATGCTCGCCGGGGCCAGGGTCGAGGTTGCCCCCTACAAGCGTGACTCCATGGACTTCGTGCTATGGAAGCCCTCGAAATCGGGCGAGCCGGGTTGGCGAAGCCCGGCCGGCATCACGACGTGGGGACGTCCCGGCTGGCATATCGAATGCTCCGCGATGAGCATGGAAGTGTTGCTGCAGCCGTTCGGCGGCGGTCTTTCCTGCGACGATCCCGACCGCAACGTCTTCGACATTCATGGCGGCGGAATCGATCTGGTGTTTCCCCACCATGAGAACGAAATCGCCCAGTCCTGCTGCTCGCTCGGCGCGCCACGCATGGCGAATGTCTGGATGCACAACGGATTTCTTCAGGTCGAGGGCGAGAAGATGTCCAAGAGCTTGGGCAATTTCATCACGATGAATGAATTGCTCCGGGCAGAGAAATTTGGCGGTCGTAGCTGGCCCGGTCCGACGTTGCGGCTGGCGATGCTGCGCAGCCATTATCGGCAGCCGATCGATTGGACCTTGCGCAGTCTGGAAGAGAGCGAAAAGACGATGCGCCGGTTTGCGCAAGTCGCCGCGAGCGCGAACGGTCCCGCATCGGCGCCGTCCAACGCCACGCTCGAGGCGCTGGCTGACGATCTCAATACGCCGGCCGCCCTAACGCATCTTCACACGCTGGCGCATGCGGGAGATGGCGCTCAGCTCTGGCGCGACGCAGACCTGATAGGTCTTGACATGAGGGCTGCAATCGCCGCTGAAACCACGTCGCCTGCGCTGGAGCCAGCGCTCCAGTCTCGCATCGAAATGCTCATCGAAACACGCCTCGCCGCCCGCCATGCGCGGGACTGGTCCACGTCGGATCGCCTGCGTGGCGAACTGGAAAGTCTCGGCGTCGCGTTGAAGGATGCCAAAGACAGCACAACCTGGGAGATGCGCCGATGAGCGCCATCGCGCTACGTCCTTTTCTCTCCGCCGATCTGCAACGCTGCGTTGCGATCTTTCGCAATAGCATCGTGGAGACTGCGAGCGAGGACTACAGTGACGCACAATGTGAGGCATGGGCCGCACGTGCGGACGATATTGAAGCGTTCGCCTCAAAGCTCTCCGACTCACTGACGCTGATCGCGGCAGTCGACGGACAATCCGTGGGTTTCGCAAGCCTCAAGGGCGCCGCGCATATCGATATGATACATGTCGATCCCGCGTATGCTCGTCGCGGCGTCGCAACCGCGCTGCTCGACGCTCTCGTCAGGCTCGCACGCGCCCGCGGCGCCAAGAAGATTACCAGTGACGTGAGCGACACCGCCAAGCCAGTGTTCGAACGCATGGGTTTTGAAAGCCAGCGTCGCAATCTCGTAGAGATCGGCGACGAATGGCTCGGCGACACGACGATGAGCAAATCTCTGGACGGAGCGACGGCCGCTCCCACGACCCGGCATTGAGCAACCCTTCATGACCCGCGAACGCCTCTATCTCTTCGATACGACGCTGCGAGACGGCGCGTTGACAACCGGCGTCGACTTTTCACTCGAGGACAAGCGTCAGATCGCCGCCATGCTCGACGATCTCGGGATTGACTACATCGAGGGCGGTTATCCCGGCGCCAATCCTATCGATACCCTTTTCTTCGAGCAGAAACCGACCCGCCGGGCCCGCTTCTGCGCTTTCGGAATGACGAAACGCGCCGGCCGCTCTGCGGCCAACGATCCTGGCCTTGCCAGCCTTATCGCTGCCGACGCCGATGCGATCGTCTTTGTGGCGAAGAGCTGGGACTATCACGTGCACGTCGCGCTCGGCTGTTCCCTTGACGAGAATCTCGACTGCATCGACGAGAGCGTGCGAGCCGCGATTGCCGCTGGGCGCGAGGCTATGGTCGATTGCGAACATTTTTTCGACGGCTACAAAACTAATCCTGACTATGCGATCCGGTGTGCGCGCGTCGCCTTCGACGCCGGGGCGCGTTGGATCGTGTTGTGCGACACCAATGGCGGCACGCTCCCGCATGAAATCCAACGGATCGTCGGCGAGGTCGTCAAAGTCATTCCGGGCAATCGGCTCGGCATCCATGCTCATAACGACACTGACAACGCAGTGGCGAATTCGCTTGCCGCAATTCGCGCCGGCGTTCGGCAGGTCCAGGGTACGTTGAACGGACTGGGGGAACGCTGCGGGAATGCGAATCTCGTTTCACTTATCCCGACCTTCGCGCTGAAACCTGATTTCGCAGATCATTTCGAGATCGGCGTGACATCGGAGGCGCTGGCGGAACTCTCCAAGATTTCGCACGCGTTCGACGAATTGCTCAATCGCGCTCCGAACCGGCACGCGCCCTACGTCGGCGCCTCGGCGTTCGCGACCAAAGCGGGAATTCACGCTTCCGCCCTCGCCAAGGACCCGCGCACATACGAGCACGTGCCGCCGGAAAGCGTTGGCAACGCGCGCGCTATTCTGGTCTCCGACCAGGCAGGTCGCTCCAATCTGGTGGCGCAACTCAAACGCATGAACCTCGACGTCGCGGCAGACGACAAGCGGCTCGGCCGCGTGCTGGACGAGGTCAAGGCGCGCGAGGCTGATGGCTACGCCTATGAAGCGGCGGACGCTTCGTTTGAACTGCTTGCGCGTCGCATACTCGGTGGCGTTCCCAATTTCTTTGAAGTTGAAAGCTTCAATGTCAGCGTCGAGCGCAAGTTCAACGCGGCGGGCGCTCTCTACTCCGCTTCACAAGCGGTGGTGAAGATCCGCATTGGGGAGGAAACTCTGATCTCCGCAGCCGATGGCAATGGTCCTGTCAATGCGCTGGACCTCGCGCTGCGCAAGGATCTCGGCGTCTACCAGAAACATATCGCGGACCTCGAATTGCTCGATTATCGCGTGCGCGTTTTTCAGGGCGGCACCGACGCGGTGACGCGGGTGCTGATCGAATTTGGCGACGCCGACGGCGCTCGTTGGTCGACGGTGGGCGTGTCCGGCAATATCATCGACGCTTCGTTTCAGGCGCTCGTCGACGCCATCAACTTTCGGCTCGTGAAGGCCGGAGCGGCGGCGAAATAAAATATAACGGATGCGGGAATAAACCCGCACTTAGCTCTGTCTTCTCCCATGAGCGGCCCTCGCCGCTTAGGAGTTGGCGACGATGTCAAAAGAAACGAAACTCGACCGCCGAGAAGCGCTTGAATGCATGGCGTGGGCGGGTACAGGTGTGCTGTGGACCCTCGTTGGCGGCGTGCCTGCATCGAGGTTGATCAGCGCCGCAAAAGCCGACGAAGCGGCCTTCTCGTTCGTACAAATTTCCGACAGCCACATCGGCTTCGAGAAACCCGTCAATCCTGACGCGCGGATCACGCTCCGCGAGGGAATCTCCAAAGTTCTTGAACTGCCGCGCAAGCCATCCTTCATGATTCACACCGGCGATATCACCCATACCGCAAAGCCCGCGCAGTTTGACGACGCAGCGCAAATGATTGGCGAGGCGAAGCTCGACGTCCATTACGCGCCGGGCGAACACGACATCCTCGATCCCAAGACCAATTCCGCCTATCTCGAGCGTTTTGGCAGAGGCGCTGGCGGCGGCTGGTATTCGTTCGACCAGAGCGGCGTGCATTTCATCTCGCTGGTCAACGTCGTCGATCTCAAGACGAACGGCCTCGGCTCGCTAGGAGCCGAGCAACTTGGCTGGCTCGAGCAGGATCTGCGCGGCAAGGCTGCATCCAATCCGATCGTGGTGTTCGCGCATATTCCACTATGGGCGATTGCGCCGGAATGGGGATGGGGCACGCTGGATTCCGCGCAAGCGCTGCAACTTCTCGCCCGTTTCGGCTCAGTCACCGTGCTCAACGGTCATATTCATCAGGTCATGCAGAAGGTCGAAGG
Source organism: Hyphomicrobiales bacterium (assembly GCA_043746145.1). Classification (GTDB taxonomy): domain Bacteria; phylum Pseudomonadota; class Alphaproteobacteria; order Rhizobiales; family Beijerinckiaceae; genus Roseiarcus. The sequence goes on from JAYTRP010000414.1 coordinate 9,786, forward strand.
CGCCGTTACCTTCCACACCGCGCGATCAACCGCCTTTCCTCAGCCAGCGCCCGGAACCGCGCCAGCGCCGGGTCCGAAGATGGTGCCGGCAGGCGCGTTGCGCAGCTATCTCGGCGTGACGGAGGTCGCCTACGTCCCGACGGGCGGCACACTCGCAATCACCGACAGCGCGCTCGCGTCCTAAGGGGCCTTTGATGTCCAAATTCGGATGGGCGATTATTCTCGTGCTTGCGCCCTGTTCGGCCCTGGCCAACGGCCTGGCAGCGCATGGCGAAGTGCTCTACGTGGGTTGCCAGGATTGCCATTCGCTCGACAAGAACGACGTCGGTCCCCGACATCGCGGCGTGTTTGGAAGAAAAGCGGGGTCGCTGCCGGATTACGACTATTCCGATGGCCTCCGAAACACGAACTTTGTGTGGGACGAGATCTCGCTCGATAAATGGCTGACCGATCCGCAAGCCTTCGTTCCCGGAGCAAAAATGTTCTATCATCTTGCAGAACCCGGGGATCGCGCCGACGTGATCGCATTCCTGCGTGAACGGGCTAGGTGAGGGCAGCGGTGAGACGCAGGCGTGGCAGCGAGCGAGTACGCAAGACGGAGATTCCAAGATATCGTCGCGCCGCGTCTTGACGATTGCTACGCGCTGGCAAACTGGCTCTGCGGCAATGCCGCCGATGCCGAAGATATCGTGCAAGACGCGGCGGTGCGTGCGCTCAATGCGCTCGAGCGCACGACCGTGGAAAATCCCCGCGCATGGGTGATGAAGGTGACGCGGACCGCCGCCCTGGACTGGATCGCGCGGAACCGACCAAAGTCGCTGTCGTTCGTCGGCGATCTCGGCGACCTTGAATTGGTCGCGGAGGCGTCAATGGACGAGACGAAGCCAAACGCGGAACAGGCCATGATCGCCGCGGAGCAGCGGGCCGCAATCCCGCTCGCAATAGCCGCCCTGCCCTCGCCGCTCCGCGAAACCCTGATCCTGCGCGACGTCAACGGACTGACCTACCGCGACATCGCCGAGGCGACCGATGCGCCGGTCGGCACGGTGATGTCGCGCCTGCACCGCGCGCGCGCCATGCTCGCGCGGAGCTTGAAAGACGTGATATGAACGAAGAGAAGGGCCTCAATGCTATCGATCGTCTTCGCGCCGAAGCGGCGCTCGACGGTGAACTCGACGCAAGCCATGCCCTCGCGTTCGAGCGAGATCTGGCGGCCAACCCGGCATTGCGGGCGCTTTATGATCGGCATGCCTGGGTTCGCACCGCCGTTCGCGAGAGCGCCGCGCGCGAACTAGCCCCTTTATCGCTTCGCCGGCGCGTCGACGACATTGTCCGGCCGCGCTCGACCGTATTCTCGCCACGTGTACTCGCCATCGCCGCGTCATTGGTGCTCGCCTTTGCGGTCGGCGCGCTCTCCGGCGCGTTCTGGCCATCGATGTCTGAAGCCGATCCCCGGCTTGCAGCCCTTGTCGCGAGTTACATGCGCGGGGCGATCTCCGGCCAGCCCTACGATATCGCCTCGTCCGACCGGCACACAGTCAAACCTTGGCTGGCTGCGCGTGCGCCATTGGGAGCCGAGGCGGTCGACCTCGCGCCACAAGGTTTTCCGCTCGTCGGCGGGCGTGTGGACATTGTCGAAAAACGCGCCGTACCAACGCTGATCTATCGACGCCGCGAGCATATCATCGCGGTCACGGAGTTGCCGCTGGAGGTTAACGGCGCTCCTGGCAAGATGGCTGTCGATGGCTTCCATGTTGAGCGTTGGCGCGATGCCGAGCGGGCCTATGTCGCAATTTCGGATATCGACGCTTCCGAACTTGATAGCTTTATGCGCGATTTTCGCGCGGCAAGCGGGCGACAACCCTGACGAACATTCGGCGAGCGGAGTCCTGACGCGGAAAGCGTCGCTCTGCCCGCCTAAATTCTGGCAGGCGGAAATCTTTATTCCCGCCAATGCTCCGCGCCTCCTTCCCCTTTTCGTTCCATTCCCCTATATTGCGGACGCCGTCGAAAGACGGATACGGCGATAAATAGACATCAGAATAGGTCTTTCGGACCCGGGGGCGGTACCCGGCGCCTCCACCCGAGCCTAAGCGATGCTTTGGTTCTGGTGGGGGCGAAATAGGTTCGACGGGGGATTAAAAGGGTGATCTTTTGCTCGGCATGATACCGCCGTTATCGGGTCAAACCTATAGTTGCCAATGACAACTATGCTCCGGTGGCCCTCGCCGCGTAATGCGGTGATGGTACTGGTAAATAAGTCCTAGGGGGTTGCACTCTTAGGCGGGGTCCGGAGGCGCCTGGCAACAGAAGCCTCCACTTACTTTCTCGTTGCTTAATACCAGTTTACATTCGCTCGGCGACATTCCTCAGACTTGGCTAGAGCGCGTTTATATGGCTACTGATTATATTCGATATGATCTCTTGGTTCAGGACGCCTTACGGTCGGTTGTGAGGAAAGTGCTATCCGAAGCGGCCAAAAATGGCCTACCGGGAGAGCATCATTTTAATATTTCCTTCAAAACACAGGCAAGCGGCGTAAATATCCCGAACGTCATGCGCCAGCGCTATCCCGAAGAGATGGCGATTATCTTGCAACATGAGTTCTGGGACCTTGAAGCAGGCGCGGACGCCTTTTCCGTGAGTCTAAATTTTTCGCGAAGGCCCGAACGTCTCACCATCCCCTTCGACGCGATCACCGGCTTTAGTGACCCCTCAGTCCCGTTCGGCTTTAAGCTAGAGCCACGCGTGGGCGCTGAGGCGAGTCCCGCGACTCCCGCGCTCGTTAGGAATGATGAGGAGCACGCGCCGGCCAAAATCCCGAAACATTCTCCAAAGCCTGCGACGACGCCGCGCGCTGTCGAACCGGCCAAGGCGTTGGACAAACCAGAGGGTGGCGAGCCTGCCAAAGTTGTGTCGATCGACGCATTCAGAAAGAAGTAGGCTGCTTTCTTGGGCGATCTCGTCAATCTTCGTCTCGAGCGCAAGCGAAAAACTCGCGAACAGGCGGAAAGCGACGCCGATGTCCGGCGTGCAGCGTTTGGCCGCACGAAAGCGGACAAGGTCTTGAACAGTCGCAACCGTGAACGCGAGGAACGCATCCTCGACTTGCACCGTATCGCCCATAATGACGAAGGCGCTTGAGAGCCGCGACACATCCCTCAGTTCGTCTGAGCTGGTCAAACGCTCAGTTACGATCGCGGGACATCGAACCAGCATTTCGCTCGAAGAGGCATTCTGGCGGCGCCTGCGGCTCCTGGCCGAAAAGCAAGAACAATCCCTAAGCGCCTTAATCGCCGAAATTGA
>JAYTRP010000415.1:0-4333 GCA_043746145.1 Hyphomicrobiales bacterium
CGCGCATGGAATCCGCGCTTTGCTGAATTTCCCTGGCTTGAAGACGAATCGGGTTGGCTTGCATGGACCAAGGGCCAGACTGGCTATCCCCTGGTCGACGCCGGAATGCGAGAGCTCTGGACGACCGGCTATATGCAAAACCGTGTGCGTCTGGTGACCGCGTCGTTCCTGATCAAGCATCTGCTAATCGACTGGAAGCGAGGCGAGAAATGGTTCTGGGATACGTTGTGCGACGGCGACCCCGCCGACAATCCGGCTAACTGGCAGTGGGTTGCGGGGTCTGGCGCCGACGCCGCGCCCTACTTCCGAATTTTTAATCCCATGCTCCAGGGCGTTAAATTCGACCCGGAAGGCGCCTACGTCAAGCATTGGGTGCCTGAATTAGCGGACCTCGATCCAAAATACGTTCACGCGCCCTGGCTCGCGCCCGAATCGGAATTGGCCGGCGTTCGGCTCGGCGAAACCTACCCGTCGCCGATTGTCGAGCACGGCTTTGCGCGCCAACGCGCTTTGGCCGCCTTGGCGACGATAACGGCCTGAGCTTGAAGGCGCGGCCAGTTCCTCGCGCCTGCGCTTACTAAAAAGCGACCCCGTCCCGGGGTCGCGAGCAACGAACATACGTTCAGTTTCGCGCCGGCGTACCCGCCCAGCTTGTCACCGCGATCGGCAGGCCTTTCGGCATCAGATAAATGTAGCGTGCGCCGCGCTTAACTGAGGCGATCACATCCGGGTCGAGGCTTTCGATCGGCAACTCGAGCCCAAACGCCACGGCCGCAAGCCCAATGTCGCGGTAGATCCCAGCCAGCAACCGGCTCGGCCGTGGCGGGCTCAGCGCTCCGACTGGCGAATCCGATGACGATATTTGTTTTTCTGCAAGAAGCGACATTTGCGTTTCTCGACGTGAGGCTAACGCGACGCTTTGAAACCGCCTAGGAATCGATCAGTTAGGCGTTACATCAGGGCATCACTGTTAACAGTCGTAACGAAGGACGGTTAACGCCCGGTTTACGCAACGTCTCTGGAAACGACAGATCTACTGCCAACGCCGCCTTTGCCACGCCAGGATGTACTGAACCCGTGCGGCTGCAAAGCTTGGTAAGCTGGCTCGACCTCAGCAGATGCTGACGCGTTGAAGCTCACACGACATCCGCGACTTGACGAAACTTCGTCCCGACGCAAGCTAATATCCGACGGAGTTCGAATTCGGAGGCTGTTTGGCGAATGTGCCTTGCCTCGAACTTGGGTCAGCCCGCCCGCGCCACTATGCCCGCCTCGACCGCCGCCAACGCCTCGGCCGCCTTGGCGCCGTCGGGGCCGCCCGCTTGCGCCATGTCGGCTCGTCCGCCGCCGCCCTTACCGCCGAGCGCCGCGGAGCCGAGCCGAACGAGGTCTACCGCGTTGAAACGATCGATCAGGTCGGGCGTCACCGCGACGACCAGGCTCGCCTTTCCATCGGCGCCAGTCGCTGCGATTGCGATAATTCCACTTCCGACCTTCGGCTTCGCCTCGTCGGCCAGCGCCTTCAAATCCTTCATGTCGACGCCGGTGACCGCACGGGCGTAAAACTTCACGCCCGCCACGTCGCGAGCGCTATCGTCTCCGCCGCCACCGCCCATCGCGAGCTTGCGTCTTGCCTCTGCGAGTTCGCGTTCCAGCCGACGCCGGTCCTCGATCAGCGCTTCGAGCCGTCCCGCCGCCTCGCTGGGGGGCGCGCGCAACAGCGCGGCCAATTCAGCAAAAGCGCGCGAGCCTTCGTTGAGCCTGTGGCGCGCCTCGTCGCGTGTGCGCGCCTCGAGGCGGCGCACGCCCGCCCCTACCGCGCTTTCGCCGACCACCGAAACGATCCCGATTTCGCCCGTGCGCGCGACATGCGTGCCGCCACAGAGCTCGACCGAGTAAGGCTGCGGACCGTTGTCCCCGCCCTCGATCGTACCCATCGAGACGACGCGCACCTCTTCGCCGTACTTTTCATCAAACAGGGCGCGAGCGCCGGAATGGCGCGCCTCTTCGAGGCCCATCAGCCGCGTGACCACCGGCTCGTCGCGCAACACGATCGCATTGGCGATATCCTCGACTTTCGCGATCTCTTCATTCGTGACGGGTTTCGGGTGAGCAAAGTCAAAGCGCAGCCTGTCGGGCGAGACTAGCGATCCCTTCTGAGCGACATGGTCGCCAAGCACCATGCGCAACGCTTCGTGCAGCAGATGCGTCGCGGAATGGTTAGCGCGAATTGCGGAGCGGGCGCTGTGGTCTACCTTCAGTTCGAGGGCCAAGCCGATACTGACCTCACCCTCCAAGACTTCGACCTCATGCGCAAACACGTCGCCCAGCTTTTTCTTCACGTCCAGCACGCGCATCGTCACGTGAGGACCCGTCATCACGCCGATGTCGCCGACCTGCCCACCCGATTCGGCATAGAAGGGCGTCTGGTTCAGGATTACCCAGCCCTTTTCGCTCATGCGCAGCGAGCCGACCTCGGCGCCGTCGCCAACTAGCGCGGTGACGATACCCTCGGCGCTTTCGGTCTCATAGCCCAGGAACTCCGTCGCGCCGGCGCGCTCACGCAGCGCAAACCAGACTGTCTCGGTCGCCGCTTCGCCAGATCCCGCCCAGGCCTTGCGCGCCTCGGCGCGCTGGCGCTCCATCGCGTTCTCGAACCCGGGAAGATCGACCACGATGCCCCGCGCGCGCAATGCATCCTGCGTCAGGTCGAGCGGAAATCCAAAAGTGTCGTAGAGCTTGAACGCGGTCTCGCCCGCAAGCTTGCCGCCTGTCGGCATCTCGCGCGTTTCCTCTTCGAGGATCGCCAGACCGCGCACGAGAGTAGCGCGAAATCGCGTTTCCTCGAGCTTCAGCGTCTCCGTGATCAGCGGCTCGGCGCGGATCAACTCGGGAAACGCCTGCCCCATCTCGCGCGTCAGCGCGGGCACCAAGCGCCACATCAACGGGTCGCGTGCGCCGAGCAGTTGAGCGTGGCGCATCGCTCGGCGCATGATCCGGCGTAGCACATAGCCGCGCCCCTCGTTGGACGGCAGCACGCCGTCCGCGACCAAAAACGAAGCCGCGCGCAGATGGTCGGCAATGACCCGGTGCGACACCTTTTGCGAACCGTCCGGGTCGACGCCGGTCGCCTCGGCGCTGGCGAGGATTAGCGTACGCATCAGATCGATATCGTAATTGTCGTGCTTGCCTTGCAGCACAGCGGCGAGCCGCTCGAGTCCCATGCCGGTGTCGATCGAGGGACGCGGCAGGTTGAGACGCTCGCCGCCGGCAAGCGTCTCGAATTGCATGAACACGAGATTCCATATCTCGATGAAGCGGTCGCCGTCGGCGTCCGGCGACCCCGGGGGGCCGCCCGCAATGTCAGCGCCGTGGTCGAAGAAGATCTCCGAACAGGGGCCGCAAGGGCCCGTGTCGCCCATCGCCCAGAAATTGTCGGAGGTCGCGATGCGGATGATGCGCGCTTCGGGCAGGCCGGCAATCTTCTTCCAGAGATCGAATGCGTCGTCGTCGTCGTGGTAGACGGTGACCGATAGCCTATCCTTGGACAGGCCGAAGTCGCGCGTGATCAGGTTCCACGCGAGTTCGATCGCGTGCGGCTTAAAATAGTCGCCGAATGAGAAATTGCCGAGCATCTCGAAGAACGTGTGATGGCGCGCGGTGTAGCCGACATTGTCGAGATCATTATGCTTGCCGCCGGCGCGGACCACCTTCTGGGCCGTGGTGGCGCGGCTGTAGGGGCGCTTCTCGATGCCGGTGAAGACATTCTTGAACTGCACCATGCCGGCATTGGTGAACATCAGGGTCGGGTCGTTGTGGGGAACCAGCGGGGACGAGGCGACGGCGGAATGGCCGTGGCGGACGAAATAGTCTAAGAATGTTGATCTGATCTCGTTGACGCCGCTCATATTCCCGCACCAATTCTGGCTCAAGCCCTGCAAAATCCTGCCCGCCGGGGCAAGGGGTCCGCCTGGACCCGATGCCTTTCTAGCGGTGCCGGTTTTGGCTGTCGAGCGGCTTGGTCCAGAATTACTCTTCCACACCGTCGTCGGGTTCGGGCGAGCCGGTTTCCAGAATGCGCTCGGCAATCAGGCCGGAATTTTCGCGGATGGCCTGCTCAATGCGCTTGGCGATTTCCGGATTGGCTTTGAGGAAGGCCTTGGAATTCTCGCGGCCCTGGCCGAGCCGGGTGGAATCATAGGAGAACCAGGCCCCGGATTTCTCGACCACGCCGGCCTTGACGCCAAGGTCGATCAATTCGCCGGTCTTGGAAATGCCCTCGCCATACATGATGTCGAACTCGACCTGCTTGAACGGCGGGGCCACCTTGTTC
>JAYTRP010000416.1:0-4327 GCA_043746145.1 Hyphomicrobiales bacterium
GAACAGCGACGAAGTGGAATGGCTCCGCGCCTCTCGCGACGGGCAGCTTGCGCAAGTTCGGCGAATTGGGCTTGATCCAACACGACGCTTCAACACGCCATCGAAAGCGAATTCCATGGATCCGCAGACCGAGATCCGCGAGCCGGACATGCAGCCGGCCGCGTTCTGGCAACAGATAGAGCCAATCGCGCCGCATGCCGTGCCGCCGTATGTCGCCGCCTATCTCGCACGGCTCGACGACGGCCGCGGGCTGCTATTGCCAATCCGCCCGCTTGCCCACCGCAAACATGCGCTCGCGTCGTTGATCGTCAATCAAGCGAGCTTCGCGGTGCTCGATGCGTTGGTCGAAGATCTCGCGACCAAGCTCGCGCCGCATGCGCCCGAGATCATTGTTGGCCTGCCGACACTCGGCTTGACGCTCGCGAGCGCTCTGGCGCGCGAGCTTGGCCACACGCGCTATGTGCCGCTCGGGACATCGCGGAAATTCTGGTATCGCGAGGAGCTTTCCGTTCCGCTCACCTCAATCACCACGCCCGAGCAGCAGAGGCGGCTTTATCTCGATCCAAGGCTCGCTGAATTGTTGCAAGGCCGGCGGGTTGCGCTGGTCGACGACGTGATCTCGACAGGCGCGTCGATGTCGGCAGGCCTGGAATTGATGGCGCTGTGCAACGTCGAGCCGGTTGTAATTGTCGCGGCGATGCTGCAATCCGAGCGCTGGATTGATCGCCTGGGCGAGCCCTGGGCGCATCGCGTGGTCGCCGCGATCCGAACGCCGATCCTCGAGCTCACGGATGGGGGTTGGGTCGAAGAGGCGGCGTTCCCATCGCCCTAATGGGATGCATGCGCCTCGCGAACGCCAAGGTCCGGGGCTTCGGCCGGCCGAGTCGCTGCCGACTTAGCTTGCGGGTAAGCCAACTCTGCAACTGGTCGAGATAAAGGTAGATTACGGTCGTCGTGAACAGCGTCAGCGCCTGACTGACAATCAATCCGCCCAGGATTGCGGCCATCGTCGTCATCAGAATAGGGCGAAAACGCAGCAGCGCCGCCTGCCGGATCGCGTCGTGTGAGGACAGGTGCTGATCTCGCTCGGCGGTCATCGCGAAATCGACGAGCATGATGCCGTTCTTCTTGACGATGCCGATCAGCAAAATTACGCCAATTAGCGCAATCAGGCTACGATCGAACCCGAACAGCATCAATGTCGCTAGCGCCCCAACGCCCGCCGAGAGTAGCGTGGAAAGGATCGTCAGCGGATGGATGTAGCTCTCGTAAAGCACGCCGAGGATCAGCTAAACCACGACGAGCGCGGCGATGATGAGCAGCGGCACGGAGGTGAGCGAGTCCGGGAATGCCTGTGCATTTCCCTGCAAGCTGGTGATCACAGTGGATGGCAATTTTAGCTCGGCTTGCGCTTTCGCTATCGCGTCGGTCGCCTGACTTAACGCCGCCCGGGGCGCAAGATTGAAGCTGATGGTTGTCGACGGAAACTGGCTTTGATGGCTGACCGCCAAGGGCTGAATTGGCGTCGTGGTCCATTTAGCGAACGTCGCCAGCGGGACCTCACCGCCTTGCGCGGATTTCAGGAATATCTTGTCTAGGGAGGTGAGATCGTCCCGCAATTCCGGCAAAACTTCCATGATGACCTGGTAGGTCTCCAGCTGAGTGAAATATTGGGTGATCTCGCGCTGGCCAAAAGCGTCGTACAGAGTGTCGTCTATAGTCTGTGCTGACAGGCCATAACGGGAGGCCTGATTGCGGTCGATCGTCAACGTGAGGGTAGAGCCTTCGGTCTCCTGCTCCGACGCCACATCGCGCAAAGCGAGCAGGCCGCGCATCTTGGCGAGCAGTTTTGGCGCCCAGGTGTTCAGTTCATCATCGTCGGCGTCCAGCAGAGTGAACTGATACTGCGCGCGCGATGCCCGCCCGCCCAAGGTCACGTTCTGCGAGGCTTGCAGGAACAATCGCGCGCCCTCGACCTTTGCGAGTTTAGGCTGCAACCGAGCGATGACCTGATCGGCGCTCGCGTCCCGCTGTTCTCGCAGCTTCAAGGTGATGAACATGCGGCCGGTGTTGGAGAGATTGCCTGTGCCGCCAATCGCCATCGCGACATGCGCGATGGCGGGATCCTTGAGGACGATGGCGCCAAGCTCCTCCTGATGGCGCATCATGTCCTTGACCGATATATCCTGGGCGCCCTGGGAAATTCCGGTAATCAGGCCTGTGTCCCGCTGCGGGAAAAAACCCTTCGGAATAATCATGAAGAGGTAGACGGTGAGCACGAACATGCGCTCGCTGAAATTGTATTGCCGGCCATGGCGGACCTCGCCGGGCGATTTGAGGAAGCGCAACGCCATCATGGGTGTCAGCGTGAGCGATACGATTCCCGACACAAGGATTGTCATTGATAGCGTAATCGAGAATTCTCGAAACAGGCGTCCGATTATGTCGCCCATCAATAGTAACGGTATCAGCACCGCGACCAGCGACATGCTGATCGAAATGATTGTGAAGCCGATCTCGCCCGCATCTTTCAATGCGGCGTCCAAGGGTGACAACCCCTCCTCGAGGGAGCGGGTAATGTTCTCAAGCATGACGATCGCGTCGTCCACGACAAAGCCGACCTAGATGGTCAGTGCCATCAATGAAAGGTTGTCGAGCGTGTAGCCAGCGACCCACATCAATGCGAACGCGCCGAGCAGCGCCAGAGGAACGGTAATGCTCGGAATGATTGTCGCCCACAGACTGCGAAGAAAGACGAAGATCACGGCCACCACGAGTGCGATTGTTAGCAGCAGCGTGAGCGGCACGTCCTTCACCGCGGCGCGTATCGTCTGGGTGCGATCGCTCAAGGTGGCGAGTTCAATTCGCCTGATCGACCTCATTGTTCAGCAGTGCGAGATGCCCATGCGAGAGCGTGGTCTTGCCGTCGGATGACATCGCATCGACAGGAACGACTCCTGCAGCAAGCGCCTTGTTGATGGCCGGCACTTCCTCTTCCGGCGCTGTGAACACGACGGATATCGGCTGCAATTTGACGATCGTGACAATGCCTGTCGTCGTAGCCGCATGCACGATGTTGCCGGGATCGACCGTGCGGAAACCAGTCCTGACGGTCATCGGCGCCTTAATCGTGGTTTAGGAAACCTGCGTCTGCGCATTATCGATCGCCGCCTGATCGCCATTGATCTGCGCTTCGAGCTGGTCCACGGTTGCTTGCTGCGCGTCGAGTTGTTGGCGGGACACAAAGTCCTGCTGGCTCAGCGTTTTGTAGCGCTGCAGGTTTTGCTGCGCGTTTTTCAAAGTCGCTTGGTCGGAATTCAACTTTGCGGTCGCTTGGTCGAGCGCGGCTTGATAGGGGCGGGGGTCGATCTGGAGGAGAATGTCGCCCTCCTCGACCGTTTGCCCTTGTCTAAAATCGACTTTGGTAATCTGCCCATCGACGCGGCTACTGACCGTGATCGTATCGTAGGGCTGCACCGTTCCAAGCCCAGTTAGATAATTAGGAAAATCGCCCTTACCGACGTTGGTGACGGTGACAGGCACGGGAGGCGGTGCGCTTGCCGTCACTGTCGTATGCGCATCGGCTTCAAAGTGGCGCCAGGCAACGTAGCCGCCGCCCGCTAGACCGGCGACGACGACCGCCCCGGTTAGCCCCCGTCCCCATGAAGACTTCGACGCCATGCGTGATCCTCATTTGCTCTAGGCTCGAATTGCCAGGGCCAGCTACCCGCGCCCGCAGCGTCGTCATCGGTATGCCCGGCGTGGTCGACCCGGTGACGGGCGTGGTGGATTTGGCGCCCAACATTCCAGGGCTGACTTCGCTCAGCGCGCTCAGCGCGCTCAGCGCGCGCTCAAGGCGCTCAACGACCTATTCCGTCAGACCGTGGTGATCGAGAACGACGTCAATCTAGCGATGCTGGGGGAGGCATGGCAGGGATGCGCGCAAGGCGCCGCGAACGCCGCTTTCCTCGCGATCGGAACCGGCGTTGGCCTCGAGATCATCGCAAACGGTCAGCTCGCACGGGGCGCGAAGGGCGCCGCCGGAGAAATCGCCTATCTGCCAATTGGGCGTGACGTCGACTCCAGCAAAGCCCGCGATATCGGCGCATTTGAAATGGAAGTCGGCGCTGCCGGCATCCTGCGCCTCTACCGCAAGGCAGACGGCAATACAATCGGCTCCGTCCTCGAGCTGTTTAGCCGATTGGAAAGCGGCGATCGCGCTGCCTTGGCTGCGATCGAAGCGACAGCGCGCTCGCTGGCGCTGGCCATAACCGCGCTCGCGGCGATCCTCGATCCCGAACTGATCGTACTTGGCGGCAGTATCGGT
>JAYTRP010000417.1:0-4324 GCA_043746145.1 Hyphomicrobiales bacterium
TGACGGAAAGGACTGCGCCTAAGCCCGCATCTCGCCCGCCTTTATGACAGATCTTCCCTAGCGAACTCGTCATTAACTTTTCAGCAACGATTTGCCCTCTATGGTTAACGAATGGCGAACGGACTGGATTCATGAACGCGCACGCGAACCCCGCTCAAGGGATGCACTTCCGGGCTCGGTCGCTGCTGGCGTTCACGCTCGAACCCAAACAACCCGTTGCGGAATGGTTGGTGACGCTAGACGCCTGGCTCGTGCGTTCCCCGAACTTCTTCGCCTCGAAGCCGGTCATCCTCGAAATGTCCGGGATTGAGCTCGGGCTTAAGGAATATCGAGACTTCCTGGGCAATCTCGCGCTTCGCCATATCCGCGTCATGGCGGTCGAGAACCCGGCGCCGACGCTGGTTGGTCCGCATTTGCCCCCGACGGTGTCGGGGGGGCGACCGGTGGAAGTTCCCGCCGCATCGGAGCAAAGCCCCGCGCCCGTCGTCGAGCAGAAAAAGACGGAAAAGGCGAACTCCCTTATCATCGACGACAATCTTCGCTCCGGGCAGTCGATCAATCATCCCAACGGCGACGTCACCATTATTGGCCGCGTCGCCTCGGGAGCCGAGATTGTCGCTGGCGGGTCTGTGCACGTCTATGGATCGTTGCACGGGCGCGTGATTGCTGGCGTCTCGGGACTGCCTGGAGCGCGTATCTTTTGCAAATCGGCGAGGGCCGAGATGCTGTGTATCGGCGGCGCCTATGTCACCGCCGAAGACATGGATCCGAAATTCGAGGGCCGCTGCATAGAGGCCCAACTCGATGGCGACGAACTCAAGATTCGAATTCTTGATTGATCCTTCGAAGGAAATGTCATGAGCAAGGTTATCGTAGTAACGTCGGGAAAAGGCGGCGTCGGGAAAACGACCTCGACAGCCTCGCTTGGAGCCGCGCTCGCGCAGAGCGGCCAGCGCGTTTGCGTCGTCGACTTCGACGTAGGTTTGCGCAATCTCGACCTCATACTGGGCGCAGAGCGAAGAGTCGTATACGACTTTATCAATGTGGCTCAGGGCGACGCAAAACTGCCGCAAGCGTTGATACGCGACAAGCGTATCGACACGCTGTATTTGTTAGCGGCGTCGCAGACCCGCGACAAGGACGCCTTGACTGACGAGGGCGTCGAGCGCGTCATCGGCGAACTACGCGACAGTTTCGATTGGGTGTTGTGCGACAGTCCGGCCGGCATCGAACGCGGCGCGTTGCTGGCGATGCGCTTCGCGGACAAGGCGATTATCGTCGCCAATCCCGAGGTTTCCTCCGTGCGCGATTCCGATCGCATTATTGGCCTGCTGGATTCCAAAACCCGGCGCGCCGAGAACGGCGAACGCATGGAAAAGGCGTTGCTCCTGACCCGCTTCGATCCCGTCCGCTCCAGCCGTGGCGAAATGCTGACGGTTGAGGATGTGCTCGACATCCTTTCGATCCCGCTGCTTGGGATCGTCCCGGAAAGCGAAGACATTCTTAAGGCGTCCAACCTTGGCGCGCCCGTGACGATGAACGCCACGGCGAGCTTTGCCGGGCGCGCCTACCGCGACGCGGCTCGCCGGCTCGCCGGCGAGACTGTGCCGATGTTGATCGGCAACGAAAAGAAGACGCTTCTGAATCGTTTATTTGGCCGGAGGGCTGCATGAGTTTGTTTCAATTTCTTAAGCCGCGCGGCACGGCGCCGGTCGCGCGCGAACGGCTGCAAATCCTGCTGTCTTACGAGCGCGCTGCACTCGGCAAGCGTGATCTCGTGGCAATTTTGCGAGACGAATTGCTGGCGACAATTGGACGTCACGTTCGGATTGATCCCGAAAAGCTGTCAATCAAGATGGATCGTGCGGGGGACGTGTCGACGCTAGAGATAGATCTTGAGATTCCCAGCGAGTTGATCACCTCGGAAGGTGTGCGCGGCGCGCAAAGTGTTCACGCATCGGCGGGTTGAGGGACGGGCAAACGTTGTGAGCTGCCGCTCTAGTCGGCGCCTCGTCTAATTGATGCGCCGATCCTAGTTGAACAGCGCGTCGACGTCGCCATGACGTCCACATCAGGCGAGTGCGAATACGCGCTGAAGTCGATCGAACTGACGATCGTGTCGAGCTTTCCGTCATTCAAATATTGTCTTCGGCGAACGCCTCGCGAAGCCATCGTCCGAGCGCTCGAACCGCGGGACCGCTTGTACGAGACGTTCCTGTAACGAGCCAATAGAATTCGCCGGACGGGACCGGCTTCGAAAAAGGCGCGCGGAGAAGCCCTGAGCGAAGCGCGTCGACGGCTAACGTCGGCCAGGCCATGGCGACGCCCTGACCCGCTATTGCGGCCTCCAGGCAAAGGCCCGCGTCCGAGTAGATCGGACCCGGAGAGAGTCTGAGCCCTTGAAGATTGTGCGCAGCAAGCCACAGGGTCCAATGCCCGGGTGATCCGTGATCCGAAATCGCCGGACACTTGCAAATGTCGCTGTGCTCAATCAAGCGCTCGGCGAGTTTAGGGCTACAAACCGGAAACAGCCTGAGTTCGGCCAGCTTCTCTGCGTGAGTTCGCGGCCATGAGCCCTTTCCCACCCTGATGCCCACATCGACGTCCGAGTCATCGAAGTTCACAAGTTCCACCGACGCGTCGATACGCAGCCGGATCTCCGGATGTGCTGCATGAAAGCGGCTAAGCCGGGGCACGATCCACTTGGACGCAAGCACCGGAGCGACTGACACAGTCAAAGTCGACTCTTTTTTGGCGCCCGCTTCGTCAAGCGCATGCGCTATGTCCCGAAACGCCGAGCCTAGCGTCCGAAGTAGCGTCACGCCGGTAGACGTCGGCGTCAACCCGCGACTTGTCCGTTGGAAAACGCTGCGACCGAGTTGATCCTCGATCTTTTTTAATTGCTGGCTGACGGCCCCCGAGGTGACCCCCAGTTCGTCGGCGGCTTTGCTCAAGCTGCCGAGCCGCCCGACCGCCTCTACAGCCCTAAGCGCGGACAGGGAATATCGATTCAAGGATATCATTTAGTTTTTCTAAATAGCACCGCAGCTCTTCTCCATCCCAGCGCCCGTTAGAATGCCATATATTCTCAGCATTCGATACAGGGGACAACGATCGTGCTGTCCTATATTTTCTCAATGGCCTGGACAAAGCGAGGTTTGTCCGGCCTGTCGTCTAAACTGGAATGGCAAGATCCAATCGATCATCCCGCGATCAAGGCGATGACGCTGCGCGAGCTGGCGGACCTACCGTTTCCTAGGCCTTGCAGGGAATTGACCACGGATTGGCGCAGCGTCTGTTTAAAGCCGGACGACGGTGTAGATCGATGATTGGCAGGTGGGGTTCGAGTATGTCCTCACGGCGTCTGTCCAACCAGCTTTGGTCGACCCTTTACGTTGGTTTCGGGATTTCAATCTTGCCCGGCTCGGTCGCCATCTCAAACCAACCTATGTTTCGTTTGGGCTTGGTTGTCTGAGCGCCGCGCGCGCCGCCGCTCAGTGGCAGAAGATCGCCCAGATCGTGGTCTTGCATTTGCGGCACATTTCGGTGACCTGATCAGAGACGGATTTCAAGTCGTCTTTGGAGGAGGCAACCAGACTGGGCATGTCGAAAGCGACTCTGCCCTGTTTGTCGAACGCCATTGCGCCGAGCTTGACGCCGACCGTGCGCCCCGCGCCATTGCGCAGAACGCCCAACTGAACTGTCGTTCCCGGAGCGAGCGCGCGAATTTTCGCGGACAGCGCTTGCGGGTTGGCGATAGCCTCTGCGTTGACCGAGGTGATGACGTCGCCGGCCTTGAGGTCCGCCCGCGCTGCGGGCGAGCCGTCGATGGCGCCCGCGACAAGCGCTCCCGCTTGCGGTGCGGGCGTGTCTTTACCGGCGAGGGTGTCTTTACCGGCGGGAGTGAGGTCGATCCCGAGCCAGCCGCTTGTTGCGGGCAATTTGGCGTTGCAGGCGCGCTTGTCTTCGCGAAACGCGCTGAGTTCGGCTTTCAGCTCGGACTGTAAGAACGATTCGGCTTTGTTCAAAGCTGCGGCGGTGACGCAGGACTGGATGCCCTGTTTCGTCCGGGTCTCGAAATCGTCGGATTGCCCGCAATAGGTGAGCGCGGCTTCCTCGAGGGCCAAGCTCTTCAGCCGCCGCCAGAAGAACTGCTCCTGCGGCTGCGACAACCGGGAAAAGTCTAGGGCGCCGAATTGGCCCTCGTCAGCCAGCCCGGGTGATTGCAAACACAGCGCCAGAACGCATCCCGAAGCCAGCGACAATCGTGCGAGCATGGCGAACTCCAAGGGGCGATCCCGCAGCGCTAAACCCGCGGAAAGCG
>JAYTRP010000418.1:0-13023 GCA_043746145.1 Hyphomicrobiales bacterium
GCTTCTGGCCAGCGCGCAGCGAGCATGGCGAGCGCGTTCTCGGCTTGCGGCTCTCCCGAGCCGATCACGACCAACTGTCCCCCGCGCTCGACGATCCGCTCCGCCGCCTTCAGTACGAGATCGATCCCCTTCTGATGCACGAGCCGTGCAACAAACGAAAACAGCGGCGCCCGCGCCAGTCCGAGACCGAATATTCCGCGCACGAAATCGGCGTAACGCCCCTTCCACCGCTGCGGATCGAAGAGATAGGGACAGTTCTTGTCGGCGCGAGGGTCCCAATCATTCTCGATGCCGTTGAGAATGCCGGTCAACCGGCCCTCCACCGCGCGTTCGCGCAGCAGCCCTTCCATGC
Source organism: Hyphomicrobiales bacterium (assembly GCA_043746145.1). Lineage (GTDB taxonomy): Bacteria > Pseudomonadota > Alphaproteobacteria > Rhizobiales > Beijerinckiaceae > Roseiarcus. The sequence continues at coordinate 353 of JAYTRP010000418.1, forward strand.
CGCAGCCAAATTCCGGACGCGTGATTTCATGCGCGTAGGTTTCGCTGACGGTGGTCACATGGCTCGCATAGACGAGCCCGCTCTTGAGGAAGGAAATGCGGCCGTAGAACTCGACACCCTGCACCGAAAAGGCCGGCTCTGGAATGGCTAGTGCGGCGCGGCGCGAAGCCGGAAACAGCCCGAGATGGGCGAGATTGTGGATCGTCAGCACGCTCGGGGTCTGGACGCCGCGCCAGCGCAAATATCCCGCCGTCAGCGCCGAGGTCCAATCGTTGAGGTGCAACACGTCGGGACGCCAGCCGGCGACCCCGGTCGCGGCGATCTCGGCGGCGGCAAGCGAAAGCCGGGCGAAGCGCAGATCGTTGTCCGCGTATTCGGCGCCATCAGCATCGAGATAAGGAGATCCCTCGCGTTCGTAGAGTTCGGCGCAGAGCACGACATAAACGCTCAGGCCGTCGGCGAGCCGCGTCAGCCCGATCGAACAGGGCGGCAGCGCCGCGACGCCCGGCAATTTTGCGATAGTCTCGATCTTTGGCGCCCGCGCCAGCACCGACTTGAACCCGGGCAGGATGACGCGCACGTCGCCGCTCGACACTAGCGCCCGTGGCAGCGAGGCTGACACCGCGCCAAGGCCACCCGCCTGCACAAAATCGGCAAATTCGGAGGTCACGAAAAGAACGTTTGGACGCTGCTTGGCGAGCGGAAAGATTCTCGCGCTCTCGCGCTGGGGAGGACGAGGCGATTCGGCCGGCGCTGAACCATTCGCCGCCCACGCCAGGGAAGAAATCGCCATTGTCGCTCGCTGTGGATTCCCAACGCCCACAAGGTTAAGGGGCAAGCGTATCGATATGGTTAATCTGCGGTATAGCGCGCGCCAGGGGTAGTGCCGGAATCGTCGTCACGTCTGGCTGGCTTGACGCGGCGGTCGCGCGCGGCCTAACGCCAAGCCCATCGGGCGGGCAGGACAGGAGAAATCAGTTGGGATTGGACGCCGACAAACCCATCCGCAAAGTCGATTCTACAAGTGAAGTCGCCTCACCTCGTGAAGGCCCCTCACCCCGTGAAGTCACACTAGGAAACGCGCGGCTCGTGCCGCAGGGTTCGAGCGTGGCGCGCGAGTCGGTGCTGATCGCCGACCGGATCGACTCGGCCGACTTGCTTGGCGCCTCCGAAGCCGTGCGTCCGCTGGTCGAACTTTGTCTCGCGCCCCAAGCGCAGACCCCCTTCGTCGTCGGGATCGTCGGCGGCCCTGGCGCCGGCAAGAGTTTTGCGCTGCATCGCCTGCTGGCGGGGATCGAAGCGCACGCCGCCGCGGCCGCCAAATTATCGACAAGCCCCTTTCTTTCGCGCGTGGTTGTCGCCTTGCTCGACGCTGCGGGCGTCTCCGGCGATCCCGCCAGTGCGCTGGCGGCGGCGGCCTTCGCCGCGCTGGAGCGCGAGCGCGGCGGCGTCAGTTATGCGACTTTGGCCGACGAGGCCGCGCATGCGACCACCGATCCGCGCCGCGCGGCGACGGCAGCGGCGGAACGGCACGACGAGGTCAGTCGCCGGCTCGAGACCGAACGCTCCGCGCGCGACGATGTCGAATCCAAGCGCGCTCGCCTTTCCGAAGCGCTGCTGTACCAAACGCCGGGTTCGCGCGTGGATTCGTTTATTCGCACCAGCCGCGCCTCCATCGAGTCCCGTCTGCGTCGTTTCGGCCTCGCCGACAACGATTCCAGCCAGAACTTTCGCGATCTCCTGCGCGATCTCTCAGGCTTGGGCGCTGGCTCCCGCGTCAGCGTGGTGCTGCGGGCGATGTGGGTCTATCGCGGACAGGCGCGGCTGATCGTCTCGGCCGTGATCGCCTTCCTGCTCGCCTTTGCGATCGATAGGCTGCGCCAGCCGAGCTCCGACTCTACGTTGCGGCAGATGAGCGAGCAGTTGAACCCGGTCGCCGACTGGATCAAGCCGCACGGCGACGACCTCGAATATGCGATCGACGCCCTGATCGTATTGGGCTTTGTCGCCCTGTTTCTCAACGTCTGGCGCGCGTTTAGCTTTTCGAGCTTGCTGTTTCGCGGGCTACGGCTGCTCAACATGGATGTGCTTGAGCGACGGCGCGAACTCGATGCGAGCGCCGCGCGGCTGGAGCGCCGGGTGGTGAGCCTTCAGGCGGAGGCGGAGGCGACAAGCAAACGCGCCGAGGCGATGGCGCAGCGGGCTGGCGCGACGGCGCCTGCGCACGCGCGGGCGCCGGGGCCAGCGTTCCTGAAGACGCTGGAGACGCCGGCGCGCGCTTCGCGCGAATTCTTCGCCGAACTCGGTCGGTTGATGAGCGGCGGCGCCGCGAATTCGAGCGCTCCTCAGCGGCTCGTGCTTGCGATCGACAATCTTGAGGCCATGGCGCCGGGGGAAGCCGCGCGATTGCTGGAAACCGCCCGCGCGCTCGCCGTTTCCGGCGTAGTGATCGTCGCGGCTTGCAATCCCGCAGTCATGTCCGCCTCGCCCCGCGCGTTTGCGCGCAACCTGTTTCAGGTAGAGTTCGACGCAGAGGCTAGCGGCCCTACCGACAGCGAGCGGCTGTTCCAGCGCCTGATGGCGCCCCCGGCCCCGGCGCCCATGCGGCTAGCCGAGGTCGATGCAAGCCGATCGCCGATCGCGGAGCCGCTAAGCGCGTCAGAATCGACGCTGATCGCCGCTTTAGCGCCGCTTCTTGACGCAAACCCGAAAGCGCTGAAGCGTTTCCACAATGCTTATCGACTGGCGAGGCTCGGCAAGGCGCCGCGCGCAGCCATTGCATTGTCGCTAGCCGCCCTGCTCGCGCGCAACGAGACACTGGCAGGTCGTCTACGCGAGGCGATCATTGCCGACGGTGACACGCTCGACGATCCCGCTAGCCCTGATGATCTGATCGCCGCCATTCGCGCCGCTCGCACGGCCCATGGGGCGCCGATTTCCAAGACGGAGGCGATGGCGGGATGGCAGGCGGCGCGCCGGTTCGCGCCATATCAGACATAGCGTTAAGTTATTCCGCCGCGCGGTCTGGCGGGGCGGGCAACAGATCGCGCTCGGCCTTGAGCAGGTCGGCCACAACGAAAGAGATTTCGATCGCCTGTTCCGCATTGAGGCGCGGGTCGCAATAGGTGTGATAGCGATCGCGAAGGTCCTCCTCGCCGATGACGCGCGCCCCGCCGGTGCATTCGGTGACGTTCTTGCCCGTCATCTCCAGATGGACGCCGCCGGCGTAAGTGCCCTCGGCGCGATGCACCGCGAAGAACTGACGAATTTCCGAAACGATGCGGCCAGTCGGCCGGGTCTTGTAACCGCTAGAGGTCTTGATCGTGTTGCCGTGCATGGGATCGCAAACCCAGAGCACGCGACGGCCCTCGCGCTGCACCGCGCGCACCAACGCGGGTAAGTGCATCTCGACCTTGTCGGCGCCGAACCGCGTGATCAGCGTCAGACGCCCCGGCTCCTGCTCCGGGTCGAGCGCGTCGATCAGGCGGATCAACTCGTCGGGCGCGAGCGAAGGCCCGCATTTGAGGCCGATCGGGTTACGCACGCCGCGCGCGTATTCGACATGCGCGCCCCTTAGCTGGCGTGTGCGGTCGCCGATCCAGATCATATGGCCGGAAGTCGCGTAATAATCGCCAGACGTGGAATCGAGCCGCGTCATCGCTTGCTCGTAGCCGAGCAGAAGCGCCTCGTGCGAGGTGTAGAAATCGGTCGAGCGCATTTCGGGATGCGCCTCGGGATCGAGGCCGATCGCGCGCATGAAGCCGAGCGCCTGCGTGATGCGGTCGGCGACCTCCTGATAGCGTTCAGACTGCGGGCTGTCCTTGACGAAACCCAGCATCCAGCGATGCGCGTTCTCGAGATTGGCATAGCCGCCGGTTGCGAAGGCGCGCAGCAGATTGAGTGTCGCGGCGGACTGTCGATAGGCCTCGATTTGCCGGCGCGGGTCGGGTTTGCGCGCTTCCGGTGCGAACTCAATGTCGTTGACGATATCGCCGCGGTAAGCCGGCAAGGTGACGCCGTCGACGGTCTCGACATCAGACGAACGCGGCTTGGCGAATTGACCAGCGACCCGACCGACCTTCACGATCGGCGAGGCCGCTGCGAAGGTCATCACCACCGCCATTTGCAGGAACACGCGGAAGAAATCGCGGATGTTGTCGGCCGAATGCTCGGCGAAGCTTTCCGCGCAATCGCCGCCCTGCAACAGAAAAGCCTCGCCCGCCTGGGCCTTGCCGAGCGCCCGCTTGAGTTTGCGCGCTTCGCCCGCAAACACCAGCGGCGGATAACCCGCGAGCTGCCGCTCCACCTGCGCGAGCGCCATGGCGTCGGAATAGACCGGCGCCTGCTCAACCGGCTTTGCTCTCCAGCTATCGGGTGTCCAACGGTCTTGCGTCATTGTTCTACTTGCTTTCGACTTTTCGAGCGCGCGGTATATAGGAGCGCGAACGAGCGCGATAGCTCGCACGCGTGCGTGATATCGGCATGCACCTGAAAGGGGCATGTTCCTGAAGGGGCATGTTCCTGAATCGTATTGTCTATTTGGGAGTCCGGCCTTGCTTTCGCCAGATTGCGGGGCGACGAGGTTAAGCCTTCGCCCTGACGGGGGGCTGCAGACGAAGGAATCGCCAGAGATATGATCGGTTCAGATTTCACGCGGTTTGGGGTGACGGCGTCGGCCGCTGTCCTGTTGCTCGGTCTCGCCGGCGGTCCGGCTCGCGCAGGAGACGACGGCGCGGCGCCGATCTGGGACGGCTTCGCGGTTACGCTGGGGCTCAAGAAGTCTCCCAACGACGTCCAGATCGACTATCGTGAACATGGCCGCCTCGTATTGCCGCCCAAGCGCGATTTAGTATCTCCGGGCGCGACCTCGGCGCGGGCGAGCACTTGGCCGCTGGACCCCGATGTCGAGCAAGCGCGCAAGGACAAGATCAAAGAAAAGAAAGACGACCAGGAATTCCGTCCTTACGGGCGTCCCGGGTCCGTGTTTGTCACGCCGGGCGCGACCGTGACGATGAGCGCGACCGCCGGACACGGCCCGCATGACGTACATTGCCGCGTTCCCGATCCCAAGACGGGCGCCTGTCCAGATAAGCCAAGTTCCGAGTGGAACATGAATCCTATGACCTGGATCGGCTTGCAGAAGAAACCGGAGCTGACGCTTCGCGAAGAGCCCGAACGCGAGTCCCTGACCGACCCGCCAAAGGGGCTACGCGCGCCCGTCGAGGGCGTCGGCGCTAAAGTCGAGAACTGAGCGCCTGAGCGTCTCATTCCTTGTGCGTTAAGGCTGAAACTATGCGCAGTCTTTCCGCCGTCATCGACATCGCGCCCTTTCTGCAGGGCTCCGAGTCCGACCGGCGCGCCGTCGCGCTTGCTTTCGGCCAGGCATTTGAAACGACCGGCTTTGCGACATTGATCGGGCACGGCGTCGACCGCGACCTGGTCGACCAAACCTACGAAGCGGCGGCTAGCTTCTTCGCCCGGCCGGTCGAGGAGAAGCTTCTCTGCGTCGCGCCCGAGAAGACAAAGGGACGCGGTTATCTCCCGATCGGGATTGAGAGCGTCGCGGCCACGCTCAATGGCGAAACGCCGCCCGACCTTTGCGAAGCCCTGGTGTTCCGCTCGTTGGGTCGTGAGCGAACGGGCGCCATCGCGGCGAACCTCTGGCCGGAAAATCCGCCGCGCTTACGCGCGCTCGTGTCGGACTATTACGATGCGGTGTTCACGCTTATGCAGGCGCTAATGCGCATGTCCGCGCTCGCGCTCGATCTTCCCGAGGACTATTTCGCGCCCTTCTACGAGGAGCCCGCGTTGGCTCTGCGTTTCGTCAACTATCCCGACCAGGAAACGCCGCCGCGCGATCGCCAGTTGCGCTACGGCGCGCATCACGACTACGGCGGCCTCACGATCCTGCGCCAGGACGAAGCGCCCGGCGGCTTGCAGATCGCCGACCGCGACGGAACATGGCACGACGCCATTCCGGTCCGTGGCGGCTTCGTCATCAACGTCGGCGATCTCCTATCGCGTTGGACCAACGGACGTTGGCGCTCGACGCTACACCGCGTCGTCAATCCGCCGCGCGACCTGACCGGATCGACCCAGCGCCTCTCCTTAGTTGCGTTTACGGGACCCAACGAGAATGCGGAGGTCGCCTGCCTGCCTTCATGCATGGACGCGGAACATCCCGCTAAATTCGCTCCCGTGCGCGCTGGCGAGTTCGTGATGGCGAAGCTGACCGCATCGATGAACCTCAGCGCCACGTAAAGGAAATATTTACCTAGCAGCGTTCAATTGCTGTTTGGTTGATTGACCCACGCCTGCGCCGGTAGCGAGCCGCGCTTCACGCCAACTGTGAACACCTGTAAGTTGCGCGAAACAATTGTTGATGGCTCATGGCTGGCGAAAGACGCATGCGAGGTCTATGCTGCATTGCAGCATTAGGAGCGAATATTCTCTATGTTAATTGCATCTGCTGAAAATGCCCGGACTCCCGGTCCCGGTTTCATTGAATTCGTCTGCCTGACTTCGATGATGATGGCGCTGAACTCGCTGGCGATCGACTCTATGTTGCCCGCGTTGCCCACTATAGGCGCGTCCTTGGGGGTCTCGGCCAATAGCCGTCAGTGGATCATCACGGCCTATCTCCTTGGCTTTGGCGTTGCACAGATCGCCTACGGCCCGATTTCGGATCGGTTTGGGCGGAAGCCCGCGCTGATCGTCGGGCTTTGTTTTTACATTCTGTTTGGCCTGCTGGCCACTTTGGCGCCGTCGTTCGAGACACTGATCCTCGCCCGTATCGGCCAAGGCGTCGGCGCCGCGGCGACGCGGGTGTTGTCGGTGTCGCTGGTCAGGGACCGCTATAAGGGCGCTGCGATGGCGCGCGTAATGTCGTTAAGCTTTTTGGTGTTCCTCGGCGTGCCGATCCTGGCGCCGACGTTTGGACAGGCAATCCTGCTAATCGGTCCGTGGCGGTGGATTTTCGGCTCGCTGGTGGTCGCCGGCGCGGCCGTGCTGATTTGGTCGATCGTCCGTTTGCCCGAGACCCTCAAACCCGAACATCGGATGCCCATCGAAGTGCGACGCATCGCGCTCGCCTTCCGCGAGGCTTTCACCCATCGCACGTCAATCGGCTACACCTTGGCGATGACGGCGATGATCGGCGCCGTGTTCGCCTACGTCAACTCGGCGCAGCAGATTTTCTTCGACATCTTCAAGGCGCCTGGACTGTTCACCACGGTGTTCGGCCTCTGCGCGGCGGGAATAGCGGTAGCCTCGCTCCTCAACGCCCGACTCGTCGAGCGACTTGGCTCGCGGGCAATTTCGCATGGCGCCATTATCGGATTCATCCTCGTGGCTGCCGTGCATTCCTATGTGGCGCTGACAGGTCACGAAACGATCGTGAGCTTCGCGATCCTGCAAGCCATGACCATGTTCTGCTTTGGCTTGGTTGCGGGCAACTTCGGCGCGCTGTCGATGGAATCCATGGGCCATATCGCTGGCACCGCGGCGTCCGCGCAGGGCTTCGTGTCCACGACATTTGGCGCCTTGGCGGGCTTTGCAATCGGTCAAATGTTCAACGGCACCGTGCTGCCCTTCACGCTAGGGATCACGCTGATGGGGCTGCTGAGTCTAGCCGCGATCCTGTTTGCGGAAGAAGGCCACATGTTCGGCTCCGGCGAAGCCGTCGCGATGCCAGCGGAATAGCGCTTCGCGGGCCCTTAACCTGCGAGGCAAGACGTCAAGGATAGGCGCGCGGTTTCAGTTAACGCGTCTTTGTTAGTTGAAGCATCCTTGGAAGTAAAATTAAGTCATTTGCGCAGCGCAATGGACCTTAATTACCAGCGTTCCCGTATAGGTGCGCTTGGCCTTCACTTATATTTAACTGATCACTGGCATTTGTTGTGAGTATGACCGCGTTAGAAAGTTTCTGTATGGCAATCGTCGATCAGCTCCAACGCGCGCTCGTCGACTTTGAGTCTGTTGCGATTGACGATCTCGAACGAATGGAGGCGGTCGAACTCGACGCGCTCGCCTTCGGCGTAATTGGACTCTCGGACGTGAACGACGTCGAAATCTACAATGCGACGGAAAGCCGGCTTGCAGGCCTGCGCCCGAGTCGCGTGATCGGCGCATCGTATTTTGACACGATTGCGCCCTGCATGAATAATTTTCTCGTCGCGCTGCGCTTCGAGCAAGACCCCGACTTGGACGAAGTGATCGACTACGTGCTGACGCTTCGTATGCGGCCAACCAAGGTCAAGCTTCGTATGCTTGCAAAGGCTGGAACCGCTCGCAAGTACATCCTGATCAAGCGCTAGCGCAGACTAGGTCGCGAAATGACCGAGCTCCTGAATAGCGTCGCGTGGGGTGCGATATTGGAGACGCGCGAAAATATCGAGACGAGCCAATTGGAGGACGAGTACGAGGCCCTGCTCGGCTTCCTCTACATGTGCCCGATCGGCGTGGTGCGGCTAGATCTCGAGGGCGAGATCGACCTCGCAAACCCACAGGCCGCCCGATATATGCTTGCGATCACGCGTCAGGCGGCGATGGATAATTTCTTTGTCGCACTGGAAAATTGCGCCCCCGAATTGCGCCATATGGTGCAGAGTTTCGGCCTTAAGACCGGCGCGATATGCGATCAACACCGCATCTTCATTCGCGGCTCGGGTCCAGGTGTGCGCACCCTGGCCTGCTCGATGATCAAGGTGAGCAAGTCGGTCGTTATGGCGGTGCTGCAGGACGCCACCAAACAGGTCGAACAAGAACGCCAACTCGCAGAGAATGACGTGTTGCTGGACGCCCTTCTTGCGGGGGTGAATGACTTCTCCCTGTTTTCCGTCGACGCCCAAGGCCTGATCGAGACCTGGAACGCCGCCGGCGCCCGCCAGCTCGGCTACTCCTCTAGCGAGGCTATCGGCCAGTCCCTCTCCAAGTTTTATCGGCAAACCGAGCTGACGCAAATTCCGTTGCGCGAGCGACTGGCGGCCGCAGGCCAGGAGGGATGGCACGTTCAAGACGGTTGGTGCGAACGGCGCGACGGCAGCAGCTTCGCCTGCCAGATATTATTCGCCGTCGCGGACGAACAATCCGAGCGCGCCGGCGGTTTCACCGTCGTGATCCGCGACGTCAACGAACGACGCATGACGACGGATGAGCTGCGTAAGCTGCTCACCACCGATCAGATGACCGGCGCGTTGAACCGCGGACGTTTCTTCGAACTTGCCCGGCAACATATTCGCCGGTGCGAACAATCCGGCCGACCTCTGTCCGTCATCATGTTCGACGTCGACCACTTCAAAGCGATCAACGACAATTATGGGCACGCCGTGGGCGACGAGGTTCTGCGCCGACTGGTCGCGTGCTGCAAGACTCAGCTGGGCGACGGCTGCGTGCTCGCCCGGCTCGGCGGCGAGGAATTCGCGGTGATGCTGCCCAATGCCGACATAGAGGGCGCTACGCAAACAGCCGAGCGATTGCGAATGGCGGTCGCCGCAGAACTCGCACGCGTCGACGGATTGCCCACGCAAACAACGATAAGTCTGGGCTGCGTCGCGGCGAAACGGCCGATCGGCGGCATCGACGAATTGCTGAAAGCTAGCGACGAGGCGCTCTATCGGGCCAAGCGCTCCGGTCGAAACCGCGTCTGCGTCGCCTTGAGGGCGGCACAGGCGGTCTCCTGATTTCGCCTCACGCCTTCGGTTTTCGCCGCGCCGCTCGCGGTCGCTCCGGGGCGCCGGCGGCCACCAGTAGCTTTCGGTATTCGTCGCGCTTCTCGTGAATCGAGGCGATCACGAGACCCATGGGAATGCCGAGGTCCACCAGCACCGCCTCCGATAATTGCAGGCTCGCCTCGATCGTTTCCGGCACCGCGTCGGTGACGCCCAAGCTGTATAACCGGCGGGCGTGCTCGGCGTCGCGTGCACGGGCGACCAGCGTGATGTCGGGCCGCAGGCGGCGGGCGACCTCGACGATTTCCTCGTTTGCGCTGGTCGTGTCCATCGTCACCACCAGCGCGCGCGCGGTTTCGATCCCGCAATTGCGCAAGAATTCGGCGCGCGACGCGTCGCCGTAATAAGCAGGTTTACCCTCGCGGCGGGCTTCCGCCACGACGTTGGCGTCGGCGTCGACGGCGATATAGGGAATTTTGTGCACGTCGAGCATGGCGCCAATCAAGGCGCCGACGCGACCAAAGCCCACGATAATGACGCGGTGATCGACATCCCCGGGCGGCGCCACGGCGGCTTCTGCGGGCAAAGCAAGCGTTTTGCGGCGCAAAGCCAACATGCCCAGCCCGCGCCCGACAAACGGAATCGCCACCATCGACAGCGCCGCCGCCACCATGGCGACCCGGCCTGTTTCGGGGTCGATCAGGTTGCCCGCGACCGCTGTTCCCACCAGCACAAAGGCAAACTCACCGCCGGGCCCTAGCGCCAGCGCGACGTCGCGCGCGGTGGCGAAGGACGCGCCAAACGCGCTTGCGAGCGGCAGGATCGCAATTCCCTTTAGCGCGACAAACGCGGCCAGCGCGCCAAACACCAGCGCTGGCTTTGAAGCGACCAGTGAGAAATCAAGCTCCGCGCCGATCGAAACAAAAAACAGACCAAGCAGCAGGCCTTTGAACGGCTCGATCGTCACCTCGATTTCGCGGCGAAACTCGGTTTCCGCCAGCAGAAGCCCCGCGATGAACGCGCCGAGCGCCATGGAAAGGCCGCTGGAAGCCGCGATCAGCGCGGCGCCGAGCACCACAAGCAGGCACGCGGCCATGAAGAACTCGGCGTTGCGCGTCAGCGCGACCGACCGAAACAGCGGACGCAGCACCAACCGGCCAAGCAGGATCACGACCCCGACCGCCACCGCGGCGGGAGCGACGATCAGCGCAAGCTGCAACGCGAAATTGCCGGACGTCGCGCCCGATAGCATCGTCACCATGAACAAGAACGGCGCGACGGCGAGGTCCTGGAACAGCAGGATTGCGAAACTGTAGCGACCCACCGGACCGCGCTGCAGCTTCGCCTCGGCGAGCACCGGCACGACAATCGCCGTGGAGGAAAGCGAAAGCGCTGCGCCAAAAATCAGCGCGGCGGCAGGCTTCTGGCCAGCGAGCACAGCGGCCCCCGCGATCAGCGCCATGGAGACGGCGACTTGCGCAAGGCCCAGCCCGAACACCAGATTGCGCAGGCTTTTCAGCCGCTCGAACGAAAGCTCGAGGCCAATTGTGAACATCAGCGCGACGATGCCGAAGGCGGCGAGTTCGTTGATCGACTGCATGTCGCGCAGGGCGAACATGTCGAGCCAGTAAAACCGGTCGGCGAGCCGACCTAGCCCATAGGGTCCCAGCACCGCGCCCGCCAGGATATAGCCGAGCACGGGACTCACCCGAATGCGAAAGAACAGCGGCGCCACCACGCCCGCCGTGCCGAGAAACAGCATCGCCTCGCGGTAGAGGAATATGTCGGCGGTCGCGTTCAAATTTCTCCCCCGCCCAGAAGTTACAAGGAATCACCGGAGAGAGTATCCGGTTTCGACACGAGCGAAAGCCGCGTTGGCCACAGACCGATTTCGCCTTATGAGGGAGGCGAACTTTCCAGGGAGCCGTCATGAGTCCCGAACAGCGTCACGCCGCAGTCGTCGCCATAATGAAACTTGCGCCGGTCATTCCGGTGCTGACCGTCCGCGACGTCGCCGACGGCGTAGCGCAAGCGCGCGCCTTGGTCGCCGGAGGGCTTTTCGCCATTGAGGTGACGTTGCGCACCCCCGCAGCGCTCGAGGCGATCGCCGAGATCGTCAAGTCTGTGCCGGGCGCGCATGTCGGCGCGGGCACAATCGTGGAGCCGGGGCAGATCGACCGCGCGATTGCGGCGGGCGCGACGTTTCTGGTTAGCCCGGGCGCTTCGCCGAAACTCGCCGCGGCGGCCGCAGCGGCGTCGATCCCCTTCCTGCCGGGAATCGCGACCCCGTCCGAGGCCATGGCGCTCCGCGATCTCGGCTTTCGCGCAATGAAGCTGTTTCCCGCCGAAGCTGTCGGGGGCGCCCGCCTGCTCGCGTCACTTTACGCGCCCTTGCCCGATCTGGTGTTCTGCCCCACAGGCGGCATCGACGCGATCAAGGCGGAGAGCTATCTCGCGCTTCCCAACGTCCTGTGCGTCGGCGGCTCTTGGATGCTGCCAAAGGCGGCGCTGGAGACGGGCGACTTCGCCCTCATCGAGCAGCTTTCGCGCGGGGCGGCAGCCCTGTCACGATAGCAACGCCTCGCCCTCGCCTCGCGTTAACCGTCGGCCGCTATGATCGAGATCGGCGATGGCGCTCTTGAAAGCCCTGAATGTTCAAAAGCCTTTACGCGCGCTTGATCGCGCTGTCGGAAAGCCGCTACGCGCCTTTCGCTTTGGCGGCAATAGCCTTTGCGGAAAGTTCGGTGTTTCCCATTCCGCCCGACGTGATCCTCGCGCCGATGTCGCTAGCCAGGCCAAAGCTCGCATGGCGCTACGCGCTCATCTGCACGATCGCCTCGGTGCTCGGCGGCATGCTCGGCTACGCCATTGGCGCGCTGCTTTACGACTCGCTCGGCCAGTGGTTGATCCACGCCTATGGCTATGGCGACCGGATGGCGTCGCTGAAGGAGACCTACGCACGCTGGGGCGCGCTCGTCATTCTTTTGAAGGGGCTGACGCCGA
>JAYTRP010000419.1:0-4308 GCA_043746145.1 Hyphomicrobiales bacterium
TAATACAAATACGGCCCTCGCGAGATCAGGCGCTAACCGAGCGAAAGCAAGTGACTGGGTCGCGCAAAATTCGAGTCACGGCGAACCGTCTCGTCGAGCCCTGCGTCGGTGGAAAGAGCCTCACAACAACACCCGGCAATTCGAAACTGATAATCGCTTCATCGGCAGTCGCGGCGGTCCAGAGAAGGGTAAAAACGTGCCGGCCACGGTAATTTCAGTTCAAATGGCGCTCTCCCAAACAGTCGAGATCGGGAGATTCGCGAGTATCCTCAGTGCAAGTTTCGAGCGGTCATCGCTGTTAACCTTTTCTTAATCATCGAATGATTGAAAGAACATTAACAAAAAGCGTTAACAGCGCTCTTAACACCCTGGCCGCGATCAGCGACCCGCAGCGAGCCTGGAGTTCCAATTGAGGGAGGTCGGTCGGGGTGGCGCCCAGATTCGGGACGCCTCAAGAAGTTAACTAGCGACGACCTCGGTCGTCCCTAAGCCAAATGGAGATCGACGATGGACACTATGATCGAACCCGCCGTTTTCGAAGACACTGTTCGCATTCGCGCCTATGCCTTGTGGGAAAGCGAAGGCCGGCCGAATGGACGCGACGCCGAGCATTGGTTCCGGTGCCAGGAGGAGTACATGCGCCGAACGGCTCCGCCCGTGCGCACGGCGCCCCCATTCGCTAAACCCCGCGCAAAAAAGAAGTCGGCGAAAAGCGTCTGATCAGGCCGCCATCGAAGCTGCGCTGCTAATTTCTTCGGTTGTGACCGAAAATCGGTCCAGCCTGTGTGACCCAAATGTCGTGATCATCGCGGCATCGATGGCGTCCCGACCCGTGGCGATCAATATCCGGCCAATGCGCGGTACATTGTGCCGCGCATCGAAAGTCCACCAACGCCCCGCAAGATAGACTTCGAACCAAGCATTAAAATCCATCGGCGCCGGATCAACGGGAACGCCGATGTCGCCGAGATACCCGTTACAGAAACGCGCCGGGATATTCATCGCGCGGCAAAGCGTGATCGCGAGGTGCGCGAAATCGCGGCATACGCCGCTACGCTCTTCCCTCGCCTGTGCGGCGGTTCTGGTCTCGCGAGCATTGGGATAACTGAACGTCAAACGATTGTGCACGTAGTCGCAGATCGCCTGTACACGCGCCCATCCGCCAACTATTCCGCCAAACTGTGACCAAGCGAGGCTCGTCAGCAGATCGACCTCGCAATAACGGCTTGCCATCAGGAACGGGAGAACTTCGGGCGGCAAAGCCGCAGGCGAGGCGGCGTCCGCGGCCCAGTCTTGCGGATCGTCCTGGCCAGAGTCTCGTATGACGCCCTGAAGACGCATCGAAACCGTTCCAGGTTGCGCTGACAGGCGTCGGGCCATGTTGCCAGAAGTGTCAATGAAGGTCTCGACTTGAATATCTTGACTGACTTGCAATCCGCTTTCGTTGACGATCGCGTGGCGGCGAGAGGGATGAACATCCATCAGCGCGATAATCGTTGTGGGTTGCAAAATGGAAAGCTCAATATCAAAGCCGTAGCGAATTTGCATGATCGACCACCTTCAGTGAAGTATCGGGATCGTGAAGTCTTGCCCGACAACGATTTCACTAGCTACAGGTTCCCTCTGATTTGTTCCCTGGATGACTAAAGAAATGGCGCCTATACTCTGTGACATGACGCCGCTTTGCGTGAGGCGCTTCGGGAAGCGTTTCTGCCGTCGTGACATACTATAGTCTGGCGGTGGCAGGTGTGCCGATCGCCGACTGTCGATGATTAATTCCTATTTCGATAAACGAGGCGATGCGAAAAAAAGCGATGCGCGCGGCAATGCGGGACGCGCTTACGCTTTTCTCGCAAGCCAGCGTTTTCGAAAAGACCGTCCAAGCAAACGCGGTCATTTATCAGCGTTTCGCTTAATAGGGGCGCGCTTTGGTTGCCGTCTAAATTTCCAGCAAAATCATTTCAGCGAGACCGCTCCTTTACTCAGACTTAACTTGGGATCGAAATTATCCCCAAACGGAGATGATGATATGGCCAAGTGTGCGGGATGTCAGAATGGCGAACCGTTGGGATTCGATTTCCAGATGGCGTTCCAGCCAATCGTCAATCTGGATTCGAAGAATGTCTGGGGATATGAAGCGCTAGTCCGCGGCGAGCAGGGCGAATCTGCAGCGTCCGTACTCGCGCAGGTTACGCCAGAAAATCGGTACAAGTTCGACCAAGCGTGCCGGGTCAAAGCGATACAGGGCGCGGCCGCGCGTTTTGACCGGTCCGACCTGCGGCTGTCGATCAACTTTTTGCCAAACGCCGTGTATGAGCCCGCAGCGTGCATCCGCGCTACCCTCGAGGCTGCGCGCACGGTCGGCTTCGACTTCTCCCGCATCATGTTTGAATTTACGGAAAATGAGCCGATGCGCGACGTCGAGCATATCAAGCGCATTGTCGACGCTTATCGCGATTTCGGTTTCACCACCGCGCTGGATGATTTTGGCGCCGGTTACGCCGGGCTTGGTCTGCTCGCACGGATTCAGACCGATATCATCAAGGTGGATATGGACCTGCTGCGCGGCATCGACGCAAGCCTGCCTCGCCGAGCAATCCTGCGAGGCCTAATCGCGATGGCGGACGATCTCGGGGTCACCGTGTTGGCCGAAGGTATCGAGACCCAAGCCGAGTTCCGCACCATCGCCGAGATGGGCGTCCGCCTGTTCCAGGGCTACCTGTTTGGTCGGCCAAGTCTTGGAAAGTTGACAAGTCTCGGAAAGCTGACAAGTCTTGGAGAGCTGACAAGTCTTGGAGAGCTGATAAGTGTTGAAGAGCTGACAAGTCTTGAAGAGCTGACAAGTCTTGGCGCACTGACCAATGTGTTGCAGGAGGCATAACAGGCGCTGCCTTCACGCCCGTGGGTGTGCGTTCCGATAGGCCTCTATCAGCCGTGCGCTATCAACCTGCGTATAAACCTGCGTGGTTGACAGCGAGGCATGACCGAGCAGTTCCTGGATGGTGCGCAGATCGCCGCCGCGCGCGAGCAGATGGGTGGCGAAGCTGTGACGCAGCGCATGAGGGGTCGCGCTGTCGGGAAGGCCGAGCGCGCCACGCATTCGCTCCATCGCCAGTTGCACAATGCGGGGCGACAGCGGACCGCCCTTGGCCCCGACAAACAGCGGTCCTTTCGGCTTTAGCGTCCAGGGACAGCGTGCGAGGTAATCCTCGATCGCCGTACGCACCGGCGCGATGATGGGCGCAGAGCGGATTTTGCCGCCTTTGCCGAGGATGCGGATCTGGTCGATCTCGCCGATCGGCGCGTCGCGGCGCAGGATGGAGATCGCCTCGCTTATGCGAAGCCCGGCGCCGTAGCAGAGCGCGAGCACCGCGGCGTCGCGCGAGAGGATCCAAGGATCACGCGCCTCGCCCGCCCGCGTTTCGACGTCGGCGACCGCGCGGGCGTCCTCGATGGGCAAGGGACGCGGCAGGCGGCGACCGGCTTTGGGCGAGCGCAGCGCGGAGAAGGCCGAGGCGCGGCCGGCGCCCGCCCGCTCGAGGAACTTGGCAAAGCCGCGCAGTGCCGAGAGCGCGCGCTGCAGCGAGCGAGCGTCGATGTCATCAGCGCGGCGGGCGGCGAGAAAAGCGCGCAAATCCGCCGGGCGCATCGCCGCGAAGCCGGCGGCGTCGGGCGCCGCGCCTTGGCGCTCGTGCAGGAAAGCAAGAAACTGGCGCAGGTCGCGGCCATAGGCCTCGACCGTGTTGGCGGCGAGCCGTCGCTCGTGGCTAAGATACGCGAGCCAGGCGATTACATGGCTTTGAAGCGAGGCCGCTGCCGGATCTCGTGCCGTGATTTCGGCCTTGTCCTCGCTCGGGCTGAGACTCGGGTCTGCTGTCATACTTTCAGAAGAACTCTTCAGGGTTTGGTGTCGACTACATTTTTATGATCTTTGGTCTTCTTCTTTTTCTTTTTCTTGACGGGCTCATCGACCGGGGGGATCGCGCCTGTAACCCGCATGTCTAGCTTGGGCGTCGTGACCGGGGCCACGGCGACGAGGGCTGGCGCCGGCGCCGCAGGTGCTTCCGCCACAACGGGCGGCGTCGTTGCCGGAGCGGCGTTCTCGACGTCTGGCGTTGTCGCTAACGCCACAGTCGACGGATGATGGTGGAAATGATGACGAACCGCGGCAAATCCAGCCCCGAGTCCGCCGACAAGCACAAGGCTGGCCATCACAGCGCGGCCGGCATGGGGCGCGGCCCTTAACCGGAAGTAGGAAACGACGACGAAGTCGCGCAGGTCCAGGAGTTTTTCGCGGCCTGCCGCGAC
>JAYTRP010000420.1:0-4306 GCA_043746145.1 Hyphomicrobiales bacterium
CGTGCCGGGTTACGAGACCGCGCGCTGGCTCGACGCCAAGGCGATCTTCGTCGAACGGGAAGATGGCGTATTCAAGCTGCGGCGCGGCTTTGCGATCGAGCCGGGGCAGCGCGTCTTAATGGTCGAGGACATCATCACAACAGGGTTGTCCTCGCGCGAATGCCTCGCAGCGCTGGCCGAGCATCCGGGCCATATCGTCGGCGCCGCTTGCCTGATCGACCGATCGGGCGGCCGGGCGGAGATCGGCTATCCCAGAGTTTCGCTTTGCACGCTCGACATTCCCGCCTACCCCGCCGATGCGCTGCCGCCGGAACTCGCCGCACTCCCCGCGGTAAAGCCTGGCAGCCGCAAGACAGCGTCCTGAACGGAGTAAGCCGATGACAACCCTGCGCCTCGGCGTCAATGTCGATCATGTCGCGACCATACGCAACGCGCGCGGCGGCGGGGTTCCCGATCCGGTGCGGGCGGCGCTGATGGCGATCGAGGCGGGCGCGGACGGGATCACCGCACATTTGCGCGAGGACCGCCGCCATATCCACGACGACGACATGATCCGCCTCAAGGCTGCGATCGCCAAGCCGCTCAATTTCGAAATGGCCGCCACGGAACAGATGCTCGATATCGCGCTAAAGATCCGACCGCATGCCTGCTGCTTAGTGCCGGAAAAGCGCACCGAGCGCACGACGGAGGGCGGGCTCGACGTGATTGGCGGACGCGACCACCTGAAGCCATTTGTCGCGGAGCTTTCGCGCGCAGGCATCCGCGTATCGCTGTTCATCGAGCCGTCTATCGAGGCGCTGGAGGCGGCGGCTTTCCTCAAGGCGCCTGTGGTCGAGTTGCACACGGGGGCTTGGTGCGACGCCGTTACGCAAAAAAATTCGCAAAAGGCGGAGCACGAGTTTAGTCGGATTGCAGCGGCTGCGGCGAAAACGCAGAGCCTGGGACTGGAATGCCATGCCGGTCACGGGCTCGACTACGAGACCGCACGGACGATCGCCGGGTTCCCGGAAATCGCCGAACTCAACATCGGCCATTTTCTCGTCGGCGAGGCGATCTTTGTTGGCCTGACTGAGAGCGTGCGGCTGATGCGGGCGGCGATGCGGGAAGGCCGGGGCTCGCGATGATTGTCGGAATAGGCAGTGATCTTTGCGATATTCGCCGGATCGAGCAGACGCTCGAGCGCTATGGCGAGCGGTTCATCGCGCGCTGTTTCACCGAGGTCGAGCGCCACAAGAGCGAGCGTCGCGCCGAACGGGCCGCCTCCTACGCCAAGCGGTTCGCGGCCAAAGAGGCCTGCGCCAAGGCGCTGGGCACAGGCCTGCGACATGGCGTGTTTTGGCGCGACATGGGCGTCGTCAACCTGCCCTCGGGAGCGCCGACGATGCGGCTGTCCAATGGAGCGGCCGAGCGGCTTGCGGTTCTGCTCCCGGCGGGCCTCACGCCTTATATCCATCTGACGATCACCGACGAATACCCGCTGGCGCAAGCTTTCGTAATTATTGAGGCGCGAGCGGCTTCCTAACAATAACACAGCCCCCACTCGCCTCCCAAATCATGGCGTTTCGATCGGGAAAATCTTGATGCGCGGACCCGCGAAGCATCCGTGCGAACAAGTGCGCCCGCCCTTCCCTTTCATCGCGCACTCGTGTATTGCACCGCACAAATCGATCTCGGGCGGAATTTGTCCGCACGAGTCGTCGCGTCCCTGTCACGTTGATGCCCTCTAGCGTGGCGCTTCCTGAGCGCAATGCCTGTGCGCACGCCGAAAGCCTTGCCATGAAGCTTCGCAACATCGCCATCATCGCCCACGTCGACCACGGCAAAACTACGCTCGTTGACCGCTTGCTGCAGCAGTCCGGCGCCTTTCGCGACAATCAGCGCATCGTTGAGCGCGTGATGGATTCGAACGATCTGGAAAAAGAACGCGGCATCACGATTCTCGCCAAGGCGACCTCGGTGATGTGGAAGGACACACGCGTCAACATCGTCGACACGCCGGGCCACGCGGATTTCGGCGGCGAGGTGGAGCGCATTCTTTCGATGGTGGACGGCGCTATCGTGCTGGTTGACGCGTCGGAAGGGCCGATGCCGCAGACCAAGTTCGTGGTCGGCAAGGCGCTCAAGATTGGCCTGAAGCCGATTGTCTGCGTCAACAAGGTCGATAAAGCGGACGCCCGCGTCACCGAAGTCGTCAACGAGGTGTTCGACTTGTTCGCCGCGCTCGACGCGACGGACGAGCAGCTCGACTTTCCCATCATCTACGGGTCGGCGAAGCAGGGCTGGATGGCCGATTCGCATGAAGGCCCGAAGGTCGACATGGGGCCGCTGTTCGATCTGGTGCTCAGGCACGTCGAGCCGCCCAAGGTCGGCGCCGGCGGCTTTCGTATGCTCGGCACCCTGCTCGAAGCCAATCCGTATCTCGGGCGGATCGTTACGGGCCGCATTTTCTCCGGATCGGTCAAGGCCAACGTTCCCGTGAAGGTTCTCGATCGCGACGGTAATCTGGTCGAGACCGGACGAGTATCAAAGATCCTCGCGTTCCGCGGCATCGAACGCGCGCCGATCGACCAAGCCGACGCGGGCGACATTATCGCCATCGCGGGACTCACCAAATTCAACGTCGCCGACACGCTTTGCGCAGTCGAAGAGGTTGAGCCGCTGCAGGCGCAGCCGATTGATCCGCCGACGCTGTCGATGACCTTCTCGGTCAACGATAGCCCGCTTGCCGGCACCGAGGGCGACAAGGTGACGAGCCGCGTGATCCGCGAACGCCTGTTCAAGGAAGCCGAGGGCAATGTCGCGTTGAAGGTCGAGGCCGCGCCAAATTCTGACGCTTACGTCGTATCAGGCCGTGGTGAGTTGCAGCTCGCGATCCTGATCGAGCAGATGCGCCGGGAAGGTTTCGAGCTTGGCGTGTCGCGCCCCAAGGTGCTGTTCCGCCGCGATGACGCAGGCGAACTGCTGGAGCCGATCGAGGAAGTAGTGATCGACGTCGACGAGGAGCATTCCGGCGTCGTCGTGCAGAAGATGAGCGAGCGCAAAGGCGAGATGGTCGAGATGCGTCCCTCGGGCGGCGATCGGCTGCGGCTTGTGTTTCTCGCCCCGACGCGTGGGCTGATCGGCTATCTCGGCGAGTTGCTGACCGACACGCGCGGCACCGCGATCATGAACCGCATCTTCCACGACTGGTCTCACTGGAAGGGCGAAATCGCGGGAAGGCGCAACGGCGTGCTGATCTCCAACGAATCAGGCGAAGCCGTAGCCTACGCTATGTGGAACCTCGAAGATCGCGGCCCGATGATGATCGAGCCGGGCTGGAAGGTTTACCAGGGCATGATCGTCGGCCAGCATTCGCGCGACAACGATCTCGAAGTGAACGTGCTGAAGGGCAAGAAGCTCACCAACATCCGCACACACTCGAAGGACGAAGCGGTTCGCCTGACGCCCCCGATCCAAATGACGCTGGAAAAGGCGTTGGCCTACATTCAAGACGACGAACTGGTAGAAGTCACGCCAAAGTCGATCCGGCTGCGCAAGGGCATTCTCGATCCCAACGATCGCAAGCGGGCGGAGCGGTCTTCCAAGTCCGACGTGATGGCGTAAAGAGACCTCGGAACGGGCTACCCCAACACGTTGGGAAGCCCGTCGCCACTGTATTACGGCGCAGGAAATATCGCCGCGATCTTTCCTGTAGCCCAGTATGCAACCAAACCAATCCATTCGTGGGCCGCGAGGTTCAGGTTTCTAAGACCTTGCAGCGAATCATGGCTGAACGCGAGGTCGCGGCTGTCGCCGAAACTGTAATAATCAACGGGATAAGCGACGACGTCGAAGCCGGCCTTGCGGAACAGGCCCATCGAGCGCGGCATGTGATAGGCCGACGTGTCGACCCACCAGACCTGCCCCGGCTGCGGCTTCACGATGTCAGCGGTAAAACGCGCGTTCTCGTCGGTGTTGCGCGAATGGCTTTCCAATTTGATTCGCGCGGCATCGACGCCGAGCCCAACCAGCAAGTCGCGCGCCTGCCGGGCATCGGTGGAGTCGGTGTCTGTCAGCCCTGGGCCACCCCCGGTATAGACGATCCGCGCGCTTGGAAACCGGTGCGCCAGCAGCACCGCTTCGGTCAGGCGCGAACCGCCATCGCGTAGCACCACTTGTCCTCGGGCGTTGCCTACCGCGTCGTCGATCGCGCCGCCCAGAATGATAATTCCATATGGCGCGGGTGCGTTCGCGGGTGGTATTGGGAAGCGGTCCTCGAGCTGCCGCAGCGCTAACGTCGCGAGCGGCGATAATCCCGTCACCAGCA